>DATHDM010000179.1:0-4664 GCA_035319065.1 Terriglobales bacterium | reverse complement strand
ATTCGCAGCAGTCTCGATGTCCAGCTGAAGGCTGCCGGAACCGAAACCACGGTGGAAGTCGTGGGACAAACTGAGACCCAGGTCGATACCGAAAGCTCATCGCTTTCTCAGGTTGTGGACACCAAGAAGGTAGCCCAGCTGCCTTCGCTAACCCGCGATCCGTATGACTTCGTGCAGACCCTCGGCAACGTAAACACCGATCCATCGGGCGGAACCGGCGGGCGGGATCAGATCGTGCGCGGCGCGGGCGTGTCCGTGAACGGGCAGCGCTCGGCCAGCACCGACATCCTTCTGGATGGCGGCGAGAACGTCGATCTCTACACGTCCCGCGTCGGGCAATCTGTTCCTCTGGATGCGGTGGAGCAGTTCACCGTCACCAGCAGCAACTTCTCGGCCGAATATGGCCGCGCCTCCGGGGGTGTGGTCAACGTGGTGACCAAGTCCGGGACCAACGCATTTCATGGCTCGCTTTACGAGTTCAACCGCATCTCTGCGCTGACGTCGAACGACTACGATGACAACGCTAACGGCGTGCCCAAGGCCAAGTACACGCGCAACCAGTTCGGCTACGCTGTAGGCGGCCCCATCATCAAGAACAAGCTGTTCTTCTTCAGCAGCACCGAATGGCAGCGGGTTCGCAGCAACGCCAATATTCGGACGGCGATCATGGATCCGGCCTTCCTGGCGGCGACTGCGCCCAACACCGCGGCGTTTTTCTCCCAGCAGACCCTGCGCTCGAGCCTGGTTCAGACGCAGACCCTGAACCTGGCCTCGCTGAACATTACCCCCAGCGCGGCCACGCCTCTGCTCTCGGCTTACGGCACTAGCGCGCCCGTGTTCGACGTTGTCAGTTATACCGTGCCCTCCGACTCCGGCGGCGGCAACCCTAACAACAATTACAGCACCATCAACCGGGTTGACTTCCAACTCTCCGACAAAACCAGCATGTTCGGCCGCTATGCGCTGTTCAACCGCACTCTGTTCGCAGGCGTGGTGAACAGCAGCCCGTATGCCGGATTCGACACCGGCCAGACCGACTTCAACAACAACTTCATGTACTCGCTCACGCACATCTGGAGCCCGCGGCTGGTGAGCGACACCAAGGTGCTGTTCAATCGCTTGAACATCCAGCAGCCTTTGGCCTCCACGCAACCCGTGCAGCCCACGTTGTACTTCAACTCCAGTGTTGCGGTGCAGGTGAACGGGATTCTGATCAGCCTTCCCGGTTACGCTCAGAACACTCCCGGCAACAGCATTCCCTTCGGCGGCCCGCAGAACGTGGCCGAAATCTCCCACGCCTTCAGTTGGACGAAGAGCAAGCACGAATTCCACTTCGGTGGCGAGTACGTGTACACGCGCGACAACCGCACCTTCGGCGCTTATGAAAATGCCGTCCAGGCGCTCAACGGTGCGGGTGGAGTGCCGGGCGACCTGGAGAACCTGCTGGCTGGACAGGCGGGCTGGTTCCAGGTGGTGGTTGATCCGCAGGGCAAGTTTCCCTGCGTAAGGAACGCCGCCGGGGTGGTGCAACAAACTCCGGCCTGCACCATCAACTTGCCGACGGGACAACCTTCGTTCTCCCGCAGCAACCGCTACAACGACATGGCCTTCTATGCGCAAGACAACTGGAAGGTCACTCCCCGCCTGACGCTGAACCTGGGTCTGCGCTGGGAGTACTACGGCGTGCAGCACAACAAGGATGCCTCGCTGGATTCCAATTTCGTTTTTGGACCGGGATCTACCTACTTCGACAAGATTCGTAACGGGCAGGTGTACACCGTGGATGCAACGGCCAACAGCCCGGCGAGTCCGGTGGGAGGGTTGTGGAATCCGCAGTACCACAACTTTGCTCCGCGTGTCGGCTTTGCCCTGGACGTCTTCGGAGACGGCAAGACCTCGCTCCGCGGCGGCTTTGGCATGGCTTACGAGCGCAACTTCGGCAACGTCACCTTCAACGTGATCCAGAACCCGCCAGGGCAGTTCAACGGGCTTTTCACTCCAGGCGGACCGATCACCACGGAC
Source organism: Terriglobales bacterium (assembly GCA_035319065.1). Classification (GTDB taxonomy): domain Bacteria; phylum Acidobacteriota; class Terriglobia; order Terriglobales; family Acidobacteriaceae; genus DASPRM01. Next base: position 2,642 of record DATHDM010000179.1, on the reverse strand, counting down.
AACCTGGGGCCGTTTGCCGGAACTGGCACCAAGGCACTTCCACCTTCCAGCCTGCGCTACGTGAAACAGGACCTGCCGACCGCTTATACAGAGATGTGGAACCTGTCGCTGCAGCGCCAGGTGCTGAACCACTCGCTGTTCTCACTGGAGTACAGCGGTGCGCACGGCATCCACCTCTACTCGATCGAGAACAACAACCAGGCGGGTTATGGCGTGATCTATCTGGGATCGGATCCCACCGTCAACGCTGGGGACCGTCTCAATCGTCAGTACGGCAACATGAACACGCGCGGTGCCAACGGCTTCTCCTACTACAACGCGTTGAACACCCGCTTCGTGTCCAGCAACCTGTTCCACCAGGGGTTGGACCTCACCGTCAACTATACCTGGTCGCATGCCATCGACAACATCAGCTCCACGTTCAGCGAAACTCCACAGGCACAGGGCTTCCTGGGCTTGCTGGATCCTTTCATCCCGAGCCTGGATAAGGGAACCGCTGATTACGACGCTCGTCATCGCATCGCTTTGAGCGCGGTGTGGACTCTGCCCTACGCGAAGGGGACCCACGGGGTCGCCAAGCAGGTGCTGGACGGTTGGGAATTTGCTCCCATCCTCACCGCCCACACTGGCAACCCGTTCACCATCTTCGACAGCAACGGCTTCCTGGGCTCCGACACCATCGCGTCGCGCTATGTGCCGACGGCGGCCTTTGGCCTATCGGGAAATACCAGTACCTCTAATCCCGTTGCACCCAACACGTTTACCTATCTCAACCTGCCGGGTTCCAACACCTATACGGATCCCCTGGTAGGATCGGGCGAGCTGCCGACTTGCGACATGACCACTAACGCCGCAGGTCATCTCGTCTCCCTCGGCACAAACTGCCACTTCCCCTCGGACATGACGGGACGCAACACCTTCCGTGGTCCGGGCTGGTACAACATTAATGCCTCGATCGGTAAGTACTTCCCGATCAACGAGCGCTTCAAGTTGCAGTTCCGTACCGAGTTCTACAACTTGCTGAATCACTCCAATTACTACGTGCAGACCGGTCAGGCCGACGCCGGCAATTTCGGCAGTGGCGTTCCCTTCTCCATCATCGGTAAGAAGGGCGTCAATCCGGCGCCGACGGTGTCCGTACCCAACGAGCGCCGCTTCATCCAGATGGCTTTGAAGCTGACGTTCTAGTTCACAGCCTGGCTGCTTCGTGGGGATGGGTCCTGCCCATCCCCATTTTTTCTGTTGCTGCAAAACTTGCTCTCAGCGCGAGCTTTGAATCATCTGGCGAGGATGTGGCCAGGCAGGGAGGATTGGAGGTTGTCGCGCGCAACCTAGGATGGAGCCGCTTCAGTGCCCCGGGTGATGGCCCCCTTGCTCGCTGTGCTCAGCGATTACCACGATCATGTACCCCTGCGGCCCCTGGTAGGCGATGGAAGGCCCGCCATAGCGAGAAGAACTCTGCTCATGGTCGTTTCTCCTGCGGGATGAGCCTACCCCAACCGCCTATCCCCTTGTCCTGTCTGGGGATAACTAGCCGGCCGCCGGATGCTGAAATGCTCAAGGAAGGGACGACTTCAGCCGCTGCCTGATCACACAGTGCCTGGCCGGTTGGCCCTCAGGATCGATGGAACCAGTTGCCCTCGGCCTGCGTACATCCAACGCAGGGGGTGTGGTATGCGCAGACTGGGGCTGTCCGCGCTTCTTCTTCTCTCCACAATCGCCTTCGCACAGAAGCCGCTCGCGTCAGAAACCGGCAAGCAGCGTTTCGAAGCGCCCTTTCCCTCCGGAGGGCATTTGCGCCTGGAGGTGCAGTCGGGCGATATCCGCATTACTGGCGGTGACGACGACCGCATCAAGGTCCGCTACTACGGAGGAAGTGCGGAACAGGCTAGCAAGGTGACGGTCGCGCTCAAGGCAGAGGGCGGCGACGGCGACCTCCGCATCCACGGCGGCCCTGACAATAATTTTCAGATCCTGATCGAGGTCCCTCGCCAGACGCACCTCTACGTGCGCATGCCATTCGGCGCTCTACAGGTATTGAACATCAGCGGCGATAAAGACATCGAGCTGCATTCCGGAGAGCTGGTGATCAGCGTGGGCAATCCCAAGGACTACGCTCGCGTGGAGGCGTCAGTCTACAGCGGCGAGCTGAACTCCCCGTCTTTCGGAATTTCCAAGGGAGGCCTCTTCCGCTCTTTCACCCGAGAGGGGAGTGGTCCCTATACTCTCCACGCCCACGTCGGAACGGGTGAGCTCATCCTGCGTTGAGCCAGAACCGTCCGCTCGATTGACCCGCCCTGCATCACAGAGGTGGAGTGGGTTGGACAACAGCATCGCTTGCCGTCTCTCGCTGCCCAGCTCTCTTGGCTCGACGGCGCACCAGCAAGTATCCTGCCGTCAGGATGAGCAGCCCAGGGGGTCCGCTCATCACCGTGATGCGGGATTGCGGAACCCACCAGGTGGACATGACGGCGATGGCAATCCCCAGAAATCCAATCGTGGACATCGCCGCTCCCCCGGGGGCGCGCATGGGAAGCGCCGCTACCTGCTCCGCCGAGAGGCGCCGCCGAAAAGACACGTGCGCCGCCAGCGAGATGCACCATGCCAGCATGCCCCCAAACAGCGATCCGCCGATGATGTAG
>DATHDM010000178.1:0-10398 GCA_035319065.1 Terriglobales bacterium | reverse complement strand
TCCGCTGCTGGTGTGACCATGATTGCTTCCGCAGGAGCCTCCCTCAATACAGCGATCCTCGTAACTGGGACGCAAAGACTGCGTAGCGCCCGCTAACTCCTTGATCCCACAGGTCGCCCCCTCACCTGGTGGGAAGCGGCGGAGTCATACAGGGAAATGCCGATTGCGATTCCTGAGGTTGGTTGCTGGGGCGCCGAATACAGACCTTCCGGTCGCACACGCACCCGATCCCCGGTGTACATCAAGTCGCGGAGGCGTATGATTGCCCGGTTCTTCACAGTCCCCCAACTCGACGTGTGATAGGAGAGCCATGAGAAAAACCTATGGGTTATTAGCGTGTCTGCTCTTTGCCATTCCGCTGCTTGCGCAGGAGCACTTCACTGAGGGACCGGTCTGGCGAGTCACGGTTGTCCGCGTCAAGCCAGCGCAGATGGATGCTTACCTCACCACCCTGCGGCAGACTACCAAGCCTTTGCTCGACGAGGAGAAACGCCAGGGACTGATCGTGGACTACAAGGTCTTCCTCAAGGAAACTCAGGCCAGCCCGGCGGATTGGGACGTGGCCCTGGCCGTGGAATACAAAAATCATGCAGCCATGGACGGTTTGACCGCCAAGGGCGAGGCAATTCGCGACAAGATCCTGGGAGGCAAGCAACCGGCGCAGCAGGTTGCCGAAAAGCGCGTGGAGATGCGCGAAGTCATCAGCTCAGAGCTGCTGCAGGAGATCACCCTGAAGTAGCCGTTCTCCTGACACTGATGGCCCCGTGCCCGGCGGGCGATCGGGGCCTCTTCCATTTTCCGGACCGCCCCGTAACCTTTCGTTTGTCTGGCAGTTCTACCTCATAGAGACAGGATGATGGCGGTGGGCAAATCTGTACCCCGGATCTCCCGCAGAGAGGCTGAAGAGCGCCTCCTGGTGGAGGCTGCGCAGAAGGATCCGACCCACTTCGCCGAACTCTATGAAGATAACTTCGCGCGCGTTTACGCCTTTATCCGGCGGCGCGTCCGCGATCGGGATATCGCCGAGGACCTTACGGCCGACGTCTTCCATAAAGCCCTCGCCCACCTTCCCAAGTTTGATTGGCGCGGCATCCCTTTCTCCGCGTGGCTGTTGAGGATCGCCGCCAACCTGGTTGTCGATGAATGGAAGCGCTCCAGCCGGGAACTTGTGCAGGATCCTCCGGAGGACTCGGTCAGCGAAATGGACGTTGCCGAAATCGAAAACCGCGCTCGGCTGTTTCGCCTGGTCGAGCACCTGCCTTCTGATCAGGGGCGGGTGATCGCAATGCGCTTCAGCGAGCAAAAGAGTATCCGCGACATCGCCCAGGAGCTTGGCCGCAGCGAGGGCGCGGTCAAGCAGCTCCAGTTCCGCGGCCTGAAGACGTTGCGGGCCCAATGGGGTGGCGAGCATGGCTAAGCGACCCTTGTTCGAACAACTCGATAAGGCGGTCGAGGTCATTCTCGCCGACCCAACCTCCGTCCTTCCGCGCATGGATGCGCGGTTGGTCCCCTTAGCGCGCGTGGCCGTGGAGCTGCGCGATCTTCCGCGCGCCTCGTTCAAAACTCGGCTCAAAACCGATCTTCAAAGGAGAGTAGAAATGAGCGTAACCCAGGCGCCTGCCATAGCAACCTCCGGCCCCAAGCCGGCAGTCAGCCCGATTCGAGCAGGCTTCCATAGCGTCACCCCCTACCTTGTGGTGCGCGGGGCCGCGCCACTGCTGGATTTCCTGAAACAGGCCTTCGGGGCCCAGGAGTTGCTGCGCGTACCCAGGCCCGATGGAACCATCATGCATGCCGAGGTGCGGATCGGCGACTCGATGCTGGAGTTGGCCGACGGCAATCCGCAGTATCCAACCCAGACCGTCGCCCTCCACCTGTACGTAGAGGACGTGGACGCGGTCTACCAGCGCGCTCTCCAGGCAGGCGCGGTCTCGTCCTACGTGCCCACCAATCAGGACTATCGCGATCGCGAGGCTGGGGTGAAGGATCCCTCGGGAAACTCCTGGTACATCGCCACCCACCAGGGCGCTCGCTTCCTTCCCGAAGGGTTGCGCAGCATCACGCCTTACTTGCATCCTCGCGGCGCAGCGGCGGTCGTTGAATTCCTGAAGCAGGCCTTCGGGGCGGAGGAGGTAGCTCGCCACCAGAGCCCGGAGGGCATTATTCATCACGCCAAGATCAGGATCGGAGACTCGATCGTGGAAATGGGAGAGGCGCATGGCGAATACCAGCCACAACCCGCCACCCTGCACATGTACGTGGAGGACTGCGACGCACTGTACGAACGAGCCTTGCGCGCGGGCGCCACATCCTTGAGTGCACCCGCCGATCAGTCCTACGGCGACCGCAGTGCCGGGGTCGTGGACCCCTCCGGCAATCGCTGGTTCATCGCTACCCACATCAAGGACGTGCAGTTTTAGCCAGACAAGAAAAACCCGGCCGAAAATCGGCCGGGCGAAAGAAGCGCGGGTCGCGAGATGACGGGGAACGCCCCGTCATCTCCAGCCGCTAAGGCACAAGTTTCACCGCCTGCACGGCGTCGATCAGTCCCATTCCGTCATAAATGCGGTATCCCGTACCCAGAGCATTGTTGAAGACGGAGAACAGGATCTTGGCCTTGGTCTTGGCCACATGGTCGGCGACGGTGGACACAACGGTAGCTCCTGCCACTTCGTCTGCCGAGCTCCCTCCCGCCTCGATCACCTTGCCATTGACGTCCGTGAAATCGCGATCCACCCCGAAGGAAAGCGAATTCCCGGAGGTGAATCCCTTGAAATTGATGGTGGCGGTAGGAGATCCCTGATGCGCCAACGAGGAGGAAATGCTCGGTCCGGTGGTTCCCCCCAGCGTTATGGGGAATTCCTTGACGTCAAAAACCAGGCCGGTCGCCGTTAGGTCGATCGTAATGCTGTCCAACGTGTCATTGGGGTTAGTGGAGTTGAAGTTGACGGTGAAGAAGTTCTTGCTCCTTCCCGAGCTGCCCAGCTGCTGGCCGCTGGCTGTGATCAGCACCGTTGCTCCGCCCTTCGCACTCACCGCCTGACTGAAGAACAGATCCACGTCGCGGCGCGGGGCTGATGCCTTCAGCGCTTTGGCGATCTTCTGCGGAGAGAGGGATCCCGGGCCGCCGGCCTTCTCGATCATCAGCGCGGCTACTGCCGCCGCATGTGGAGCCGCTGCGCTGGTGCCAAAGAAGTTGGGGAAGCCGTCGGGAATGCCAAATAGGGCCTCATAATCCTGCCCTGGACCAAACAGCTCGGGTTCGGGGAAGAACGAGGTGTTCCCACCATCGGGAGACGCGATATCCGGCTTCTGGCGGGTCTCCGCCACCCCCAGTCGGTTCCCATTCGAATCGAACGCGATGGTCACCGGACCGGGCGAGCTGAACCCCTCGTACAGGTAACGATAGTTGGGAACGGTGAAGAATGCGGGATCGACGTTGTACTCCACCGCCGCCACGCTGTTGGCGCCCTTGGCAGCGGTGTGGCCAAAGATGATTGGCGTTTGCGGAGTAATCAGCCCGCTCAAATCGGTCAGCACGCCCTGAAACTCGATGTACTTCACGCGCTTGGCCAGGTGCGTACCGGCATCCTTGCGGGCGATGACCATCTGCACCACGCCGACATTGGCGTCACAGGAATGGTCCGGATCGTTTGGCTTCGAAGCAGTACACAACTGGAAGAGTTCGATGGGCTCGTTGGTGGAGAAGTTGTCGTCATCTGCTGTGAACTCGGAAATCAAGTCTCCGTTGGCGTCGAAGAACAGAATCGCCAGGTCCGTGGAGATTCCCGACGGCTGTTGATCAAAGGGATCGTCCCATTGCACAGAGAAGATTGGTCCCGGCCCGAGAAAGAGGGGCTGCGAGACGGAAACACCCGACCCCGGGTCGAAGTTGTGAAACCCACCGCTGGTGTCGATGCTGGCGGGAATCTGGCTCAGGTCCACGGTCTGGTCGGTCAAGGCCCGCGCCTGGGCATCGTCGATGAAGCGCAGGTTGGAGGAGTATCCCGATTGCGCCTGATTGCCGGCGGAGGAGAAGTACGCAGCGCCCAACCCGGTGGCGGTGTCCACGGCTTGAGCAATGATCCCGTCGGAGAAGTATGGCTCGTTGAAATATTCGACGTCATCGGCGATCACGTCGGCGGCGCAACCCGGGTCGGCGCGCAGATTCACGATGTTGTTGGCGAAGTCCACATCGCTGACAAACGCCGTGGCAAAACAAAGCGCGGCCCCGGGAGCCACATCGTGCACGATCTGCGCCATGCCGCGGCCTTCGTCGGTTTGTGGACCAAAGGTGGTGGGATCCAGCTCGATCAGGAATTTCAGGCCTTCTCCCCCGGGAATGATCGAGATCGCAGGCAGGTCGCCGTTCTGCACATCGACTGCCGCCGTGTCGGCCACACCAAATAGCTGCCCCGTGTTGAAGCTATCAGACAACAGGCCCACAGTCACACCCGAACCCAGGGTGCCATGGGCGTTCACAATATCGCCCCGCAGCAAGGCGGCGCCTTGCGAAGTGGTAAGGCCAACTTGGGCCTTCGGGCTGTGAGCCAGTGCCATCGACGAAACTCCGTGACCTCTGGCTGCACTTGTCACCGAACCCAGCGGCACATAGGCGGACAGCACACCCCTGCGGTAACTGGTATTGCTGGCTACGACCGAGGCGCCCATGCTCTCAAGCGACGCCTTAACATCTTTCATAGCCATGCTGCCGTCCAGGTGAACATTCACAAGCACCCGGTTCTGACGATCGGAGCGCACGCGAAACACCCCGGTGGCGGTCCTGTCGTGCTGTCCGCGGATGGTTCCCTCCGGAGCGCGCAGGTTGACCCCGGAGTGGCCCTCGGCGATGGCCGCCTGATGCTGTGCCACCAGCTCTCGCAGACCGCGGCTCAGGTTTCTGGGCGCCGACTGGCTGGATTGCGCGAACAGCCCCGGTACCAGCATGGCCGCGATGGCGAACAGCATCCCGAGCTTCGTCTCGGATCGGCTCGGTTTAAACCTCAGCGATGCCTTCATCATGGGAATACACATTCCATTCTGATCTGTTGAGATCGAAAGCCGTTGAAAAAGTTGGACTGGCGCGGGAAATGGGGGCTGAGCATACATACTTGCCGTCGTTCTGACAATGCTCCAAATGCTTAACCCGAGTGTGTAGGGCATAGGGGTAGGCCTGCTCATCGCGTACAGCTGCCGTTCGCGGGGACGAAATTCCCGTTGACTGGGATGAGCGGCGGCCGTAGCCCACGGCAGTCAGACTGCGGCGCCTGTCACGATCGTCTGCCTGCGTGGGAGGGCGCGAGAGTATGCTGCCGGTACTCCTGATTTGTCACTGTCTTGTAAAAAGATTGTCACTTTCAGTCTGAGCAGGAGCGAGCAGGACGAGTGCTCAGAAGGGCCGGAGAATCGCGGTAAAGGCGGCAGTGTGAGATTCTGCGCGAACTCAAAAGTCGAGCTCGATCATGCTCTCAAAAAGGTTAGTGATGCCTGGTGAGGTTCTTGAAGAGGGTTGGCCAGTATTCCTTCATCAGGTTGGCTCCCGCCTGCGTGGCCAGAAAGATTCCATACCGCTCAAAGGTTCGTCCCACGGTGCGCTCGTTCTCGGGCAGGTAGGTATTGGCAAGGCCGGAGGCGGCCATCGGTCCCAGCAGTCCGCGCCAGTTGACGGCACTTCCACCGCTGTCGGTGCGAGTCACCACCACACGATAAAGGGCGTACTTGAAACTCTGGCCGAAGCTTCCGTTTCCCATCACGAAGAAGCGAGGATCCTGGTGCAGAACGGAGCTGATGATGAAAGTTCCGAAAAACTGGTTGGAGGAATTGAACGCCAGTCCCGACCCAAAGCGCTTGAAGTACCCGTCGGCGCCTTGCCCGTAGCCGCTCGGCGTATTGGTAGCCTGCGCAATACCCGCACCCAGTGCCGATCCCGCGAAGGCTGCCCCCGAAGTGCTGTTCCTCAGGAATAACCCGAACTTCTGCTTGTTGCTCAGCGGCTTGTTGCTGGTTGCCAGATCGGGAAAGAACATCGACTGCTTCGTCAGGAATTGGAATTCCTTGGGCAGCGGCAGAGGGGCATTCTTTGTGGCTGATGGCGCCGGCGGGTCTGAGGCACGGGTAGCATTCTCTTGGGCCGTCAAAGCGCTGCTTCCCAGCAGTGCCGCAACCGCTATCAGCAGACGCGCAACCTTCATGTGCATGCCCTCCATGGTGAGTACCTTCGGGCGGCGTTGCGTCGCCTGATCACACCCGATGCCAACCCGCATGAAAATGGTGTGTAGAGGAGAAACCGGAGAGACCAAAGCTACCAACTCGGGACGCTTTCCCGCTGCCGCTACACCCTGCCGCTCGGTTGGGAGGTGCAAGCCTACCACAGAGCGGCAGATCGCGGCAAAAGTACATCTCAACAACGTCAGCCCAGCCGTGCCGCTCGCGAGTTGGGCAAGCGGAAGGCGGTTAACACCGCCAGCAGGCGGGATCGAGTGAGTGGTTTGTGCAGGAAGCAACTGGCGCCGGCCGCAAAGGCGCGGGACAGGGCGCCGCGCTCATCGCTTCCGGTGACTATCACGATGTGGGCTCGCGCATTGGTCGTGGACTGGCGTGCAAGCTTGGCCAGATAGTATGCATCCGGGCCAGGCAACAGAAGATCGATGAGGATAAGGTCAAATTCACCCGCCTGGATTTCCTTGGCGGCTGCCCATCCTTCCGCAGCTTGCACGCACTGAAATCCCTCACCCTGCAAACACTCGCGCAGGAATTCCATCGCGCCCTGATCGTCCTCGACGAGCAGAGCCCGCGCCGGAACCTCAGCACGCGCCGGTTGCTTGCGCAGCCGCTCGTACCTGCCGTACCTGACGTTGGACCAGACCTCGCTGGTCATAGATTCGAGCAACGCGAAGCCATAGCGCGTGCCGCGGCGGTTGGCTACCACCGCCGGAGCCCGGCGCCTAGTGGTGGCGCCTTCCCCGTCGTAGTACTCCAGGCTCACCCTCTCACTGATGTCCAGATCGGCGCTGATGACGATCGCGCCCACACCCCCATCGCTGACGTCACGGCAGAGCGCGCGGTAACGATAGCCGCTCGCCGTGATGACGATCATGCTTTCGCGCGTCTTCCGCCTGGGGAACTTACGTCGGTCGCGTCGCGCCACCGGCATTTCGCAGTGGACCTCTCGGGTGGTCAATTATCAAGCATCACGGGGCCCAAAGCCTGTCACTCCAATTTTTTTCTTCCTCGCATGGCCGAATGGGAAATCAGCCGTCTGGTGAATCCCTGTTTCTGTCACAGGCGAAACCGCGGTCCGCAGTAGAGGCTGGCGGGCGGGTCTCCGGCGCAGGGTAGCACACTCCCGCGCGGGGCTGGGGGACGCCCTGAATAGGGAACGTAACTCGCTTTGCTTCTTGCTCATCATTTTTGGTTAGGTCCGGTCCCCTTGCCGCCTGCCGGGCTCTCCCCTCGACTCCCTCGCCCTGAAAAAGCCGCCAGATCCGGGCGAAGCCGGGCTCCGCCGGGAATCTCCCCTCCGATACGTCTCTCGCGTGCTAGCAAGCGGCGGGCTTAGGATTCGCCCTGCTTGGTGAGAGGTTGTTTGACGAAGACCACCTTCTGGTCGATGGCCTGTTCCCCGCTGTCGATGTGCCTCTGGATCGTCAGTTCTTTGCCGTCGCCGGAGAGCGTCCAGCGGCTGGTCCATTTGACCGCCTGCTGCTGCTTCAAGCCCCGGGGCTTGACTCGCGATTCATTCACCAGGGTACGCCCGCTCCAGAACGTGCGCGTCAGGGTCTCGGCTTCCTCATTGGAATCCGTCACCCGCTCCTCGCCGTCGGCCGTCAACTCCGTCCGGGTGCGGTGCCCGTCCTGTATGTAATCGAATTCCAGCTTCGCGCCGATGTGCCGGATTACGTATTGCGCCGACAAGGGCGCAGTCACCGGCCCGAACGAACTCTTGTCCGGATCGAGGGCCCAGATCCCGGAGAAATTAGGCTTGCCACTATCTTGGGCGATGCCCGGCAGCCCGCCCGCCAGCAGAAAACAGAGCACCGTCGCCAGTGAGCGGACAATAGAACGCGGAGGAGTGCGGAAATGTTGCACTGCTCTGAACATGAACTATTTATCGTACTGTATTTTGCCCTGTTTGCGCATCCGGCCACAAACCACTTCTGCTGCGCAGGGATGCTTCAGGACCACGGTTTCAGGCATGCGCCACTGGGGCAGGATCAGCCATGGCGTCCAGCAGCCGCGCGAGAGCCCTTACCTTTAACCGACAGCAGGCTGAGGATTTCTTGCAGTTGCTGGCGCACCCGCTTGAGACCATCCTTCTTCACCGCATTGTGAAACGGCAGAGCCGATTGTGACTTTGTCGGACGCGTCTCGGCTTTCAGCAGATGCCGCGCTCCGGCGATGGTGTAGCCGTCCTCATAGAGCAGCTTGCGAATTCGCACAACGAATTCGACGTCCCGCCGCCGATACATGCGCTGGCCGGTGCTGCCCTTGGCGGGCTTCAGCTGAGGAAACTCTGTCTCCCAGAACCGCAGCACGTAGGGCGGCAGATGGCACAGACGGCCGACTTCACCGATGCGAAAGTAAAGCTTGTCCGGAATCTCGATATCTTCACTCTTTTTCTTTGGGCCGGATTTCCGGGCAGGACTCATGAAGACACCCTTCTGACGAAGCTTAGGCGCGTCGCAGGCAGCAGGCCCGTTTCAACTCCCTAATCGTACCCGCGTTTCTAGCACGGAGCTACTCGAAAGAACAACTTCAAAGCAGAAAATGTGGAACCAGAAAAAGCTTCCGCCCGGTGCCGGCGATTGCTGGCCGCTGCACGGGCAGGAAAAAGGGCCCCCAGATCGGAGGCCCAACCCTTTTCCAATTTTCGGATGACCCTGTACAAGCGGGTTTCCGCTACTTCTTTTTCTTTGTGGCCTTTTTCGCTTTCTTCTTTGTAGCCATGGTCTAAGCCTCCGTTTTTGTCCCTGACACGCGGTGCGCATGTGAAGGGAATTTTCGTGTTTCTCCCGTCTAGGGCCCGGAAAAGCTGTACCCTCGCCCCATTACTTGGAGCGAAGCCTACACTAACGCAAGATATTGCGGTGTACGAATTGAGCTTGTCAAGAAGAATGTATTGTCAAGGCTGGCGCTTTCTGCTAGCAGCGTGATCTGTCAACGCGCGGCGGAGCCTGAGCATACAATCTGGAAGCCATGGCGGCGCGCGATCCCATCGAGCTGGAGATTTTCAAGAGCCTCTTCCATTCCATCGCCGAAGAAATGGGCGCGGCGTTGCGCCGCACCGCGTTTTCACCCAACATCAAGGAGCGCCGCGACTATTCCTGCGCCGTGTTCGATGCCCAGGGCCAGGTGATCGCGATGGGCGACCACATGCCTGTGCATCTGGGCTCAATGCCGATGTCAGTGCGCAGCGCGATTGAGCAACTGGAGCTGGCGCCCGGAGACGTCGCCATGCTCAACGATCCCTTCTGCGGCGGCACCCACCTGCCCGACATCACGCTCGTAGCTCCCGTCTTCATCCGAGGCAGAAAGGGCGATCAGGATTCCCCAACACTTGGGCCAGCCGCGGCTCGATCCCGGCGCGCGCTGCGCGACCGAGCTGCGAAGCCGGATTTCTATGTCGCCTCCCGCGCGCACCACGCCGACGTTGGCGGCGCCTATGCCGGTTCGATGGGCATCTGCCGCGAGGTGTACCAGGAAGGCTTTCGCATTCCCCCAGTGAAGCTGATGCGAGGCGGCGCCATCGACCGCGATGTCTTGTCCCTGCTGCTGGCCAATGTGCGGACGCCGGCCGAGCGCGAGGGTGATTTAGGTGCGCAGATCGCCTCCTGCCACACCGGCCGGGTCAGGCTTCACGAAATCTGCGCGCGCTATGGATTACAGCGGGTTCACCGCGCTGCCGGTGAGCTGCTGACCTATTCGGCAGAAATCATGCGAGCCTTCCTCAGCCAGGTCCCCGCCGGCACCTACGCTGCCGAGGACTTTCTCGATGACGACGGCGTGAGCGATCAGCCGGTGCGAATTCGGGCGGCCATCGCCTTCGAAGCTTCCTCCTCGAAGCGCCGCCCGCGTTCTTCAGCAGACCAACAGCACAAGATGGTCACCGTTGATTTCCGGGAAACCGATTCCCAGGTCGCAGGCAGCATTAACGCTGTCGAAGCCATCGCCTATTCTGCCTGCTTCTATGTATTCCGCTGCTTGCTGGCGGAAGATGTCCCGGCGACCGCCGGGCTCATGCATCCGATTCGCGTGATTGCTCCCGGCGGAACGGTCATCAACGCCGCTCCGCCTGCGGCTGTTGCCGGCGGCAATGTAGAAACCTCGCAGCGGATCGTGGACGTTCTGTTGCGCGCGCTGGCCCAGGCCCTTCCCCAGAACATCCCCGCGGCTGCCTCG
>DATHDM010000177.1:0-9651 GCA_035319065.1 Terriglobales bacterium | reverse complement strand
AATAAGGTCACATTGGACGGCAGCGCTTCCTCCGCCCCAGGTTCCGATCAACTGAACTTCTCCTGGAGCGTGATCTCGTCTCCGTCCGGCTCCGCCATCAGCACCGCTACCCTGACTGGCGCTGTCACGCCAAGTCCGAGCTTCACGCCTGATGTAGCGGGCGCATACGTCGCGCAGTTGATCGTCACCGATGCGACCACCGGCATTTCCAGCGCGCCGGCTACCGTAGAGATCAGCACCGATGACGTGCCCCCGGTGGCCGACGCTGGGGCGCGGCAATTCGTGGCCCCCGGCTCAACCGTGCAGTTGGATGGCAGCAAGTCCGCAGATGCCGCTGGACACGCTCTGACCTACTCCTGGGCGCTCCTGGCCAAACCCAGCGGCAGCTCTGCCAGCCTGAGCGGCGCAAGCGCGTCGAATCCGACCTTTGTCGCCGATGTCGCTGGAAACTACGTCGCCCAAGTGATTGTCTCCGACAGCATTCTCACCAGCGTGCCGGACACGGTGCTGATCGTGGCGACCACCGGCGCTTTTGGCGTGACTCCCACCAGCCTGGATTGTGGGACCCAGTTCATCGGCACCACCTCGAACTGCTCTCCGGCTTTGACCATCACCAACACGGGAACCGGAAATCTCAAGATCAACAGCATTCAGATATCGGGCGCGAATGCGTCAGAGTTCGCCTTCACTGCGCCCGCGCTGCCGGCGACGATACCGCCGAACGGCTCCATGACCGTCAACGTCACCTTCTCTCCCGCATCAGCGGGTAGCGGCAAGTCGGCCTCTCTGGTCGTCAACGACACCGGCCCCGGCAGCCCACACACCGTGGCGCTCACCGGCACCGGCCAGGCCACCACCATCTCCGCCAACCCCACCAGCGTGAGTTTCCCGGGGCAGTTGTTGAACACTACCAGCAGCAACCCTGTGCCGGTCACCATCAGCAACACCGGCGCCAGCTCCCTCACCATCAGCGCCATTTCCATCACCGGCGCCAATGCCTCGGAGTTTGCCTTCACCTCCGCCGCGCTGCCTATTACCGTGGCCTCCGGTGGTTCCACCACGATCAATCTGACCTTCACTCCCAGCAATACAGGCACGCGAACCGCCACACTGGACATTTCCAACAGCGTGACCAACCCGACGCCTCTCACCGTGGCACTCAGCGGGACGGGTGTGAGTTCTGCCTCGATCATCATCCCGCCGGCCCTGAGCACCTTGAGTCTGGGCGGCAACCTCGAGGCTCTGGCGACGGCTTCTCTGAGCGTCAACAATTCCGGACCCGGCAGCCTGACGGTTACGGTCGCCAGCGGCGATCCCACCAAGCTGCTCGTCTCCAGTGACACCAGCGGCACGACCGCAGGCCAGGGCAGCATCAGCCTGACTGTTCCCGCCGGCGCAGGCGCAGGCGGAGTCGGTGGCTTCTACGTCCAGGCACTGGCCTCCTCCGGCACCGTGCCACTGACCATCAGCGCCTCCGGCTACAATTCGGCCACCGCAAACATCACCCTCACCCCGTCCGGTTTCGTGCTCACCGGGCCGTCAGGCCAGGGCGTGAACTTCTCTACTGCCACCGGTGCAACACCCAGCCCCCTGAGTGTCTCCGCGGCCAAGCTGGACAACAACAAGAACTTCGTAGCTGTGGGCAAGCTTCGCGGTGGATCGAGTGCCTCGGTGGCGATTACGAGCGGGACGCCGGCCACCGGCACCATCGCGGGCAGCCCCGCCGTGGTCGCGGGAGGAACCACCACCAGTACCAACGCCGTCACCTTCAATCCCGTAGCAGCGGGCACCAGCTTGCTCAGCGCCACCGCGCCGGCGGGCTTCAGTACGCCGGCCACTGGCGCCTCCCTGACCGCCACCGTGACCGCTCCCGCGATCTCGGTGAATCCCGTCACTGTGGGTTCGAACCTGCAGCTTCAGGGCACAGTGTCCTTGCAGGTTGCGCCTCCTTCCGGGACCCAGGTGACCATTACGAGCTCGGATCCCACCAAGGTCCTGCTGTCTGCCGATCTCACCGGCGCAACTCCGGGTACCGCCACCATTACCTACACGGCCACCACGCAAAACTCGAAATTCTTTGTCCAGGGTTTGGCCGTAACCTCCACGCCGGTCACACTCACAACCAGCGCAACCGGCTACACCACCACCACCTCGCAGGTGGCAGTGACGCCCGCCGGATTCGTCATCACCGCCGGTGGCTCCAGCTCCTTCACCACCACTACCATTTCACCGACTACCAAGCTGAATGTGTCTCCCTTCCGCCTGGATTCTTCCTTCAATCCCGTGGGGAATGCTGCCCCGATCCGGGCCGGCTTGACGGTCAATGTTCCACTGCTCAGCGGAACCCCCTCCACCGGCACCATCTCCGGCAGCCCGGTGACCTTCCACGGCGGGGATACCAGCAACAACACCGCCAGCTTCGTGCCTAATCACAACGCCTCCGGCACCGTCACCAGCGTGCTGAGCGTGGATACCGCAAATATTTCAGTCCCGGGATTCAGCGCAGCGACGGGCGGAACCGTCACCGCCACCGTGACCCAGCCCGCCATCACCATATCGATGGCCAACACGGCCATAGGCAACGGCCTGCAGGTTCAGGCCTCGGGGTCGCTCAACGCGAACACGACAGCAAGCGGACTGACTATCACCGTCAGCAGCCCCGACCCGCATATCGTGCTCTCCAGCAGCGCGACCACAGCCGGCGGGAGCAGCATCCAGCTCCAGATTCCGCCCAACAGCGGACTGAATGGCAGCAGCTTCCCCATCTTCTACGTGCAGGCGAAAGCTGCATCCGGCAATGCCGTCACCCTGACTGCTTCCGCCAGCGGCTGGACCTCGGGAACCATCCAGGTGACGCTCGCTCCCTCTGCCCTTGTCCTCCGCGGACCCAACGGAATCGGGGCGGCCTTTGCTGCTTCCATCAGCCAGGGCTCCAAGGCGCTGTCGGCGGAGTCGTGGCAGCTCGATCCTTCCACCCTGGCTCCGGTCGTGGCTGAAGCCGTGAGTGGCGGGTCATCGGCTGCCTTCACCATCAGCCAGCACGGGGCAGCCAATGTGGCCACCATCACGCCTGGCAGTTCGTCCGTCGTTGGCGGCAGTTCGTCAACCGGACTGACCTTCACTCCTGGGCCAAGTACGGGCTCGACGACAATCAGTGTCTCTGAGCCGGCGGGCTTTACCACGCCCTCCAGCGGCGACTCGCTTGCCGCCACGGTGAGCCCATAACCAACCCGCTCTGCCCGTGCGGATCTCACTACTCCGCACGGGCGGACCAACCCTCCCGCTATCCACTGCTGCCACGCATTTCTCCCGCGGCGGACTCCTTCCGGCGATTTGACACTGCACCCGCCCTGGGCTATTTTCCAAAGGATGTGGGGGACCCGCGTGAAGTCGTCGCTTTTCCTGCTGGTCCTGTTTGCTCTTGCAGCGATCCTGGTTTCCCCTGCCACGCCCAGTCCACCGGCGACTGATGTTCTCCTGTCCCTTCTCGCGGTAATGGCTTTTGCGCTGCTCGTGGCGATCGCCGCAGTTCCACTGCCGGCCCCCAGCCGCTTCCGCTGGAACTCGCTTTTCTCGGCCAGTTCGCCGCGCTCGCTCAGCTTGGAGAACGCGCCGCCTCTTCGTCGCTGACCCTTTCACTCGTCAACCCTGTTCGCGCCGGCGAGACGCAAGTTCTTCCGGGCTCGGCCAACAAGCCTCGGGCGGTCACGATCGCTCATCCCGATGGCAGGAGGCCTCGATCCACAGCACGCTGCAGACCAGCTCTTCCGTGGGTAGTGAAATGGCGAATCTAAGACTCAAGTCTCCACCCGGGATGCGCAAAGCGGAACTGGTGGCCTCCTGGGCGTCGATCCTGATGGGCCACGCCCCCATGCTCTCCATTGAAATCACGCGCGAGTG
Organism: Terriglobales bacterium; assembly: GCA_035319065.1. GTDB lineage: Bacteria > Acidobacteriota > Terriglobia > Terriglobales > Acidobacteriaceae > DASPRM01. Next base: position 5,751 of record DATHDM010000177.1, on the reverse strand, counting down.
CCCGCTCAAGTGTCCCGGCTGCTACGCCTACACCGATCTGCACCTGGGGGGAGAGATCACGCTGCGCGACGTCAGCGAGCTGCGCGGCGACGCCCTGGTGGCCGCGGTGATCGCGCGGGTACGCGAGCATCGCCCGCTGCACGTCTCCCTCGTCGGCGGTGAGCCTCTGCTGCGCAAAGCGGAACTCAACTCCATTCTTCCCGCGCTCAGCCGCATGGGCGTCATCAGCATGGTGGTCACCAGCGCGGTGGCGCCGATTCCCACCCATTGGATGCAGATCCCGCGCGTGCTGGTGGCGGTTTCCGTCGATGGCCTGCCCGAGGATCACGATCTCCGCCGCAAGCCGGCAACCTACGACCGCATCCTGCGCAACATCGAGGGCCGCAAGGTCTACGTGCACTGGACGGTGACCGCAGCCATGGTAGCCCGCCAGGGTTACATCGAGGATTACGTGGCCTTCTGGAATGCCCGCCCCGAGGTCAACCGCATCTGGGCGAGCATCTACACCCCGCAGGTGGGCGAGGCCACTCCCGACATTCTCACCCCCCACCAGCGCCGCAAGCTGGTCCAGGACCTCAGCAGTCTGCGCAGCCGCTATCCCAAGCTGCTCATGAACGACGGCATCGGGCGCGCCATGCTGCAGCCCCCCGCCTCGCCCCAGGAGTGCCTGTTCTCGCAGATGTCCACCAACTACTCCGCCGATCTCTCGACCCGCGTGGAACCCTGCATCTTTGGCGGCAACCCGGATTGCGGGCAGTGCGGCTGCGCCGTCAGCCTGGGCTTGCACTGGCTGAAGGAGATCCGTTTGCTCGGGCCCCTCAGGATCGAGCACCTGGTCACCGCATCGATGCGCGTGGGCATGCTCTCCAACCGGCTCGGCATTCGCCGTCTGCGCGCCCGCCGCTGGACCGGCGCCAGCGCTGGAGGACCGCGCCTGGTGCAGATCCGCACCTGACCCCGGCGCGAGGCGGAGTGCGCAATCGCGACACGTTGCTTCCTGTCGCCTCCTGCCGTCACCGCAATTGCTCATAGTTCGACGGCGTAACTGTGATGCCTGGATGATCGCGATACCAGGCTGCACCTGCGGGATCGTGGGCGCGAAAAAACAAACCGCCAATTCCCAGCTCTTTCTCCGTGATCTGGCTCCCCGGCTCGTTAGCGGAAGACCTATAGATGAGGTTCACCCGATAGGCTGTGCCTCGCCCCTCTGTGCCAAAGCACGCGCGCTCACGTCCGGGCCGCAGGCCGCAGTTTGTGCCATCCTTTGAACGCGAGATGGAAAAGCAGGTTCGTGGGCACCATCAGCGAAAGGTAGACGATCGGGATCATATACACGTTGGTGCCGGGAAAGCAGTACCGCGCTATATAGAGGACCACAATCACGCTGCGCATGCCCGTGGAGGTTGTCAGAATCCGCCGCGTCTCGCGGTCGGGACCGCCGATCAGCCAGCCGATCGCCATCGAGATGATCAGCAACAGGAACATCGCCAGGATGGTCCCGCCGCCGCGGATTGTATTGAACGCCTGCCGGCGCACCAGTCGCGTCTCCCACATGAGAAAGAGAAAGGCAGCCGTGGCGATAAGCCCCAGCGGCAACACCAGCCGCTGCGCAATCCTCGGCGCCTGTCGCGCCGCCCACACGCCGGCGCACAGCGGCAGGGCGATGTACAGAGCTATGCTGGCGATCAGCAGCAGGAGCGGTTGCTGGTTGCGTTGCAGCGTCTCCGGCATTATTTCGATGGCCAGCGGCGTCATGGCAACGCTCACCAGCGACAGTAGGAAGGTCATGGCAGCGGCGAAGGCCAGTCGCGTCTTGGCCATGCGCGTAAATTGCAACGCGATCGGTGTTCCCGGGATCGCAGCCAGAAGCAATATGCCAATCCTGGCTTCGGGGGTTAGCGGGAAGGCGCGCACCAGCACGAACCCTACGGCCGGTATCAGCACGCAATTTGCCAGCAGCGTGCGCGTGAACAAGGCGCGATCGCGCAGGATATTAAGTAACTCTCCACCACTGGTCCGCAGCCCGATGGAAAACATCACCACGGCGACGAAGAAGTTGAGCAACGGCAACGGCGGAATCAGCACGTCTTTCTCCGCGCAAAGACGCCCCGCTTCCCTCTCCAGCTAGTGCGCATTCAGGGACTGCGCGACGCTTAACAGATTTTGGGGAAGCACGCGAATGGCGCCTCCACGTGGACTATCAATATCAGACACAAGAGAGAACGCGATGGACACCGCCACTGGCACGATCAGAAACAGGCGCCATTCCCGCCGCCGGGCTCCATAGCCGATCAGCAGATTGCAGCAGATGCCGATGGTCGCCATCAGGGCCCATGCCGCAATTGGGATGCGGTTCCACCACGCCGCCTGCGTGTATCCTTGCGAGTTCAATACATCGTTCATGCCGGAGACTGCCAGCGCAACCAGCGGCGTGGGCTGGGCCGCAGCCGCCGGCCGGATGGCGTCCCACAATTCGTTCTGCAGTCGTGCCGTATCTGCATCGATCTTCGTAAGCCGGCTTGGGTCGCGAGTGGTGTAGAACAACACCCGCTGATCCGTGTATTTCCTCAATAGCTCGCGCACTCTGGCAGCGTCTCCCGGAGGCAGCAGCTCCGCACGCACATACTCCGTGCCAATGGCATTGGCCTCGGCCTCCTCGTAATTCTTGCGCTGATCGTAGCGGCTGATCGCCATCGAAAAGCTGAACCCGATCAGGAGACCCAGCAGCGTCAGGGTTGCGCCCAGTACCACGCCAAAATCGTTGCGTTCCTCCTCTTTCAGGGCGCCCAAGGGATTGCGCAGAGCGTCACCAATCGTCGCCGCTAGGAACATGCCGGTTAAGGACAGCACGAACACCAGAAGCGGAAAGTTCATCAGATTCACCCCCTGCACGCTCCTTCAGGCTTCAGCCCGTCCTCCGGACACTCCCTACGCTCGCTCATCAGCAATCGTCGCACCTCTCGCCTCGAATCCCCTCCACGCCTTCATTGGCGATGATTGGCGTCATGATCAGTGCTGCCACCGGATCCGCCCACCACCAGCCGAACAGAGCGTTGAGCAGCAGCCCACACAGCAGGATGGCGGACAGGTACACGCAGAAATCCGCCTGCCTCGCGTCGGCCTGCATGGCAGCGCTTCCCAGCGCGCTCCCGACTCTTCGTTTGGCGCGCGACAGCAACGGCATCACCACCAGCGACACGCACGCCAGAACTATACCGGGGACACTGTGCTCAGGGGCCTCCCGCCGAACCAAGCCGACAATCGATTCATAGGCAACATACGCAGCCAACCCCAGAAAGCACAAGCCAACCAGCCGCAGGGCGATTTGCTCATTGGCTTCACGCCGCTTTTCGTCGGCATCCACGCTCATCCGCCACAGCAATGCCGCCCCGGACGTGACCTCGATGAAACTGTCAATCCCAAACCCGACCAGCGAAATGCTGCCCGCCACCATCCCCGCGACAACGGCGACAAGGCCTTCCAGCACGTTCCATGCGATCGTGAAGTATTCCAGCCTGCGGCCGCGGCGAGCCAGGCTGGTTCGGTCCGCGATGAATCCTTCGCCCATACGCTCAACCCGCACCCCTCTCGCTCCGACGATCGCACGCTGACAAATTCAGGCGCTGGCGCAACTGATCATGGATCACTTGCCACATGGCAATTCAACGAGAGGTTCGCAGTCTGGATACTACTGGCAGCGCATCTTCGGACGCGCTGCCCTGGCAACTCCCTCCCCTCCTTACTTGTTGGGCTCCACCATCGGAATCAGCGTCGATAGCTGCAGATTGATCAGCAGGTCGATCCGGCGATCGATCTGGTACAACAGCGCAGTCTTCTTGGCCGATATAACCTTTTCAAACAGCGGAACGTACCTCATGCGCAATGCCAGCAGTTGCTGCTCCACCGCCGTCGATCTCTTCATGTAATCCTCCGCCTGCGCATCGGTCATGCTGTCGTAGTTGGCGGCGTACTCCTTGATCACCGCCCAGCGTTCGTCATTGGGTTTGATGGCTTCCTTCCGGTACTGGTCAAAGATAGGCCAGAACTTGGTGGCCTCGTCGGCGGTGAGCGGCAGGTTTAGCGCCACCAACTGTTTGCGCTGGGAGCGCAAGTCCGAGCGCAACAACTCGATGTCTTGATCCTTAATGTTATTGGATGTTGCACCGGCCGCCGGAGCGCCCGCAGCCGCGGGCTTCTGCGGCGCCTGCGCGAACAGCCACACGTTGCACAGTAACAGTACGCTGACCACGACCACGACAGCTTGGAAACCTTTCTTCTGCATGGTTGATTCCTCCGAATCCGCTTAAAGGACAGTCTCAGGTATCGGCGGCAACGCTGGGCTTGAGCCCACGTTGCCAATCGCCAGTTGCTCCCCGCCGATCCTCCCGGACAAGCTAGGGAAATCCACCGGGGGTGCAAACTGGAAAAAGTGACAGATCAGCAAGCAGCGCCCTCGATTTCGACGGCGATGAATTCTAACAAGCGTCCCTCCTTACGCTGCAAATACATGTCGCTGGAAGCCGGAAATGCAAATCCCAAGTTGCATCAACGCTAGCGAATTGAGTGAGTTATGTGTGTATGCGAAAGTGGCGGAATTGGCAGACGACTTAGGATCGAATGCCGCCGCTTTCCAAATTACAGAAGTGATTGAGTTTGCGAATGCTTAGCAGAATTAGGGGTGCGATTCTGTTGGTTCCTGTCATTTCCTGCACGAACCGATGGGGTGCGGAGAGAGCGGGGACAGAAGGTCGATGTTCCTAAGCGGAAGATCACTTCAGCAAAGTAATGCTAACCCGACGTCCGCCGAGGTATACGTTTCCGTCAGTTCCGCGCTGAAACTCCAATGTTGCCGGAGCCTCTGTTTCTGGAAGTTCGTGAGCCTCCACCCAATATGCAAAATAGAATTCCACCTCCGGCCCGAGTCCTTCCTCTCTAACAGAGAGTACCCGAGTTACTACCGCCAGCCGCTCTTGCGAAGGGTTGTCGGACAATATATTGAACTTGAAACGTTGCCCTACCTTAATTTCAGACTGCATTTGAACTCCTTGTATGTTCTCAGCTTCTGAACACTACACCACCACCACGACCAGCCACAGCACCTGATCCGCGGGAAGCCACTTCGGCAGTAAGTGCGCGACCGGCTTCAGCACTCCGACTGGGTAGCGATACTGGTCGAGGACTGTGGGTTTTCAGAAATCATCTACTTCCCGACGTAGAGGACAAGCAATCCGCCTGCAATTGCAATCGCGTCTTCCGCAACGGCCACCGCGAGGTCTGGTGCGTGAGCCTTCGAGACCAGTAAACGACGGCTGTGATAGCCCCCAAAGGCCCCGACCAGAGCACCTATTGACCCAAGCAGCACTGAAAACCAGAGGCTTATACCCTCGCTTGTTGCGAGTCCCAGACCACATGCCCCTCCAAGACAAATGCGTGCGATCAGGCCGACAGGTGCCGTACGCGCTGGGGTGTTCGGCAGCTTGTCGGCGATCAGCTCACCGACTGCCAGCACCGTGAAGACTATCAACGTGGACCGATGGTTGATAAAAGCCAACTTTGTCCCGGCGAAGTGCAACCAACCAAGATACGCGGCCCAACACACAAGTGCCGGAGGTGTCAGCGAGCGTAGACCATCTAGGCAGCCAAAAAGGAACGTTAAAAGAAACGCCATTATCGCTAGCCTCGCAGTGTCTGAGATTTAAAGAGCTCAGCGTTACCGGACGGAGCCTTCATTCTGACAAGTGTCGCAATCAG
>DATHDM010000176.1:0-4856 GCA_035319065.1 Terriglobales bacterium | reverse complement strand
GACAAACAGATGAGAATAGCGACTGGGCTGGCTGGACACAGAACATCGTCCGTAGGGCTGAACTGGCGATCGCATCGATCGGATACCTGCAGCAGCTCGATGCAAGCGATCCCATCTTCCAAGGCAAGGTCGACTTTGGGCATACGGGCTTGATGGGACATTCACGGGGTGGCGACTGCGTAATTGCAGCAGCAGAGCGGATCAATCTTCCTGGGGTCACCATCCGCGCGGTGCTCTCGCTGGCACCGGTCAATTCAGGGGCCAACAGTGGAAAGCCGCACGGCTATGCTTTCATGACCTTCTTACCGGCGGCCGATGGCGACGTGGTAGACAACAACGGGGCGCAGTTCTACGACCAGGCACCTCCGGATCCCTTCAAAACCCAGCTCTACATTGATCACGCCAACCATAACTACTTTAATCGGCAGTGGCTGAATGACGACACCGGCGGCGGCTTGCCCATCATGGCCAGACCTGACCACGAGAACATCCTCTCCGCCTACGGCTGCGCCTTCTTTCGGAATGCCCTCCGAGGCGACCCAACATTCGGGTACCTGGATAACCTGCTGCTTCCTGCCAATGTCCAGAATCAGAACATTCATATGTCATACGATGTGGCTGGCGCCCGCATCATTGATAACTACGAGGGCCATCCCATTACGGTGGATAATGAAGGGCAGGCGACTGCACAGCTTGGCGGACTGACTGCGAAAGACTTCCCCTTTGCTCAGGTTGGGGGAGCTTTCAACACCAGTTTCTTTGGCAACACGACGGGAAGTGTTTGCATTGCGAAGGAAACTGTCGGAGACTTTCGCGAACCTCTGAGTACACCCGTCGACCTAAGACACTCGGAAGTGCGGGTGCGAGCGGCAGAGGTTTACCAGGCACCGAACATTCCGCCGAATCCGACTGGTTTCCGTGTGGGTGTAGAAGACATCAACGGAACAATCGCCTGGGTGGACGTAAATGATGTCGGCGGCCTTTCTCGGCCGTTTGGTCGCAGAGCCTTCGATCTCGGCCAGGGGTCGGCGGACAAGACGAAAACGATGTTGTCCACTCTCCGTTTTCCGGGCTCGTGTTTCGGAGCGGGAGCCAAGAACCTGCGAATTACCGAGATTCACGCAGTTCACCTTGGACTCAACCGTGCCGACGGGCGACCTATTGCGTTCGATGACGTCGAGATTGTTAAGAGCTAGAGGTGCAAGATGAGTATCGATTCTGGCGGACCTTCGCCAAAACCCAAACCGATCGATCTTTGGCGCCTCCCCGAGATTCTGGAATTGCGCGTTCGCCGACGCCACTTCGAGCCGGCGTTCCGCGTGACAACCGAGGGCAAGGATCGCCTGGTACGAGATGCTGTCGAGGTGGAGATCCGCGTCACCGAACCATTCCCAATCCGCGGCTTGGGACCTGTTCTTTGGATCGGTGATGAACCACTGACGATCGCTGAGAGTGACGGCAAGAAGACCTACAGGTTTCTTGCGTTTAAGCCAAATGCGTTACGAGCGGATGCGCCCATTTCACTCTCGTGGAACAGTCCCGGCGCCCGGAGAACCGAAACCCGTTTCCGATTTGCTGTGCCCTCAGAGTGAGACCGGTGCCGACGGTCTCTGGACTCGGTGGGTATCACAAAGTTCGTAACAGCAAACGATGCAGCGACCAATCCGAAACCTTTGGACGCCCGGACCCAGGCGAATTCACTTCTGATCGGACAGCGCCTCGATCTTCTCAATCACCAAGGCACTCGAACCACCCCGCTGAAAGACCCTGCCGCTGGCGCTAACCTTTCTCCCAGCAAACGGCAGCAACTTTTCGTTCTGGCCGGACGAAGGCGTGGTGTCGGCAATAGGCCAGTAGATAGTGCCGTCATCCGATAGGATCACCAGCGGAGACCCCGCTTTCGCGCAAGCCACGGCACACTCCCGGCTGATAGGCTTGTTGAGGTTTTTCGTGAACGCACACGCCGAATCGAGCACATAGCCCTTCACCGAAATCGGCTTGCCCGCATCTGTGCCCACCGCCAGAGCACCCACAAGCAACAGGCACACAACCGAGAGTAGTCTTGCCGCATCACGATGATTCATTTTCAGCCTCCTTCTTATTAGGGTTGCAGCGCATAGAATGTGAGTGGCCGCTTGTCCTCAGTAGCCATGAGCCCTTGCGCCGTCAGCCAACACTTCGATGAGCCGCAGAGCAGTTCTCAGCGTCTTGTCATCCTGGTCGTGGTCCGGATCATAGACTGCCAGCGTGGCGGCCCGTACCCGGAAACGGGCAAAGACGGCACAAATAGCTTCTTGCATGTCCTCGTTGCCGGTGATCTATGGTCAATGAGAGAGATGGCGATGTTACACCAACAATGAGTACCCGGCCTCTATAGCTAGCCGGTCAATTGTGGGGGACAGCGTTTAGAGCGGGAAAACTGCTACAGCAAAGAATGCGACTCGGGGGATCAAAAAATCTCGTTCCGGAGCATAGTAGCGCCGTGCCGAGGTCCAGAGAGGGAATCTCTGCTCAGTCGTCTGGCGAACTCAAAATGGAAACTCCAGTTTGAAAATTCGCTACTCGTCGTCCGGATGGGTGTCACTTTCCGCGATAACGGATTTGTTCGGATCGTAGTCCTTGGGCGACACTTTCAATTTGCTCTCCTGTGAGTCGCTGCCATAGCTAGCGGCGATGGTCACGTCTTCAGGCTTCTGATGGACGTGATAGACGGTAATTGGAAAAACCACACTCGACTCTCCAGCCGGCACCACGACGCTGTCCGGCACCGAAGCGACGCGCCGCAGACTACTCGATAGGAAGACCACGACGCCGCCGTCAGGTGTGTTCGGCGCCGGGGCCGAGAGCGTGAGTGTGCCTTTTGAGGCTTGGCTGTTTACCACCGCTGCCGGTGCCAGAGTCACACTGGTAAGGTGCGGGCAATTCGGGCAAGGCATCGCTACGTTGAACGCGGCGTCGAATGCCTCGAGATGAACAGTGCCAACATCAGGCGCCACCGCCAACGGAAGGCTATACATACCCTTGCCATCGTCGGCCATTTTCGATTCCACGCGGCAGGAGTTCTTCGGCAGACAGGTCACTGCGGTCGCCCTTCCCGGACCGCGCAGGTTGCCTAAAGAGTCGCCCGGAACGATGGCAACGCTGAATGCCCGCCACCCATTGGCTACCGGCGTGGGCGTGCCTGAGGAAATCTTGGTTCCTTTGGGGTCTGCGCCCACATCCAGATACTGCGACTGCACTAGCTCGCGGTGGGTGGTACAACCGCCCTTGGTGAAGTCGAACATGAAGCGCAGCTTGTACTCGCCATCCGTCTTGCCGAGGCCAGTCAACTCGCCGGTCCAATATGCATTTCCGGCGTACAGGTCGCCGTGCGTCCCGTCATCATAAAGGGGAAAGGTCGCCTTCGCGGTTGGTACGGTGAAACCACTAAGCGCCACGGTGCGAGCGTCAAGCAGCTCTCCACGAACGCGCCGCGGTTCACCCAAGCCTCTGCGAGCCAAGAGCGTGCCGACGCCGATGGTCGGGTATTCCACCTCCACCCGAGCGTCAACCTTGTCCCAGCCGCCGCTGCGGACGTACGAAGGCAGGATGCGGGCCGTAGCGATAGGCGTCGTTCCCGTCCGCCAGTCAATGGCACGGTTGTGCGGCGACAATTTCTCCAAAGTGCTGCCAAGGATGTCGGCAAACCACAGCTCGTCCTTGCCTGAATCCGTGCGAGCCACCACCGCTCCGCTTTGGGCATTTGACTGCGCCTGGAGCGTCAGGCCCACTAGGCTATAGGTGAAGATCGGATATCCGTGGTTGACCAATTTCAGCGTATGATCCACCAGTTCGCCGTTCGGCAGGATGGCGGTCCAGTTCACGGGTTCCGCGCCGCGCACGTGTGCGCATTCGAACAACGCCGCGCGACCGTGCGGTCGAGTGTCCGTGAGGATGGCACGCTGGTCGCCGCAGAGCAGCCGTGCGAACAGCGCATCATACGGCCGCTGGACATCATTGCCCATTTCCGCGAATACGATGAGGTCCCAGCGGTTCGGCACCAGTTGTTGCGTGAATTTTGCCGCGGTCGGCGCATTGGCCACCAAAGCCACCGCGCCAGACTGCTTTTCCAGCTGCAGTGCATCCCGATATACGGAGTCGGGAGAACGCCTTCCCTCCTCGAAGTAGAGCACGCGTTTGCAGCCCTGCGGGCAAAGGCGATGGATTTCACGCCTGATCAGGGTTATCCCTTCCTTGGGATCGGCGAACGCGTCGGTCGTGAAGCCGTTCACGTACTGATGGTGGCGGCGAATAATTTGGCCGCGCCAGGTCCCCGAGACAGCGCCGCGGTATGGTAGACGCACTCGCGAGTAGGACCACAAGTGTTGGCGCGAGTGCTCCACCGCCGGGTCGCCGGGCAGCACGAGATCGCCGTTGGGGTTATCCACCACTACGGTGAGATCTCCAGGCGTCACCGCCACATTCCAACCTGCGGCGAAGGTGAGCATCGAGTCGCTGCAGCCGTTATAGGTGAACGGCTCGCTCGCCGGCTGACTTGCCGCCAGTGTGCCGTTCGGATCTTGCAGCAGGAACTCGCTGGATAGCTGACCGAAGGCTTTGGCGAAGAAATTCTTCAGGTCGTGCCCGACGCCGTTGTCGTTTTGAAGGTAGATGCCGCCTTGCCGCTCCGCCAAAAGGGTCAGGAGCGGCCCATTGAGTTCCGATCCGACGCCAAAGCCGACCGACACCAACTGCGTGAACGCCAGCTTGTCATAGTCGAACTGCGGGCCGAAACACTGCGTGCCGCAGGTGCCGCCGGAAGCCCCGGAAGGCTGGAGACAAGGCGACACGTTTTCGATCCCGTCCGTCATCAGCAG
>DATHDM010000175.1:0-7675 GCA_035319065.1 Terriglobales bacterium | reverse complement strand
TCTTGCATGCCGACACCAAGAGCGCCAAGTGAAAAAGCGGACCGCGGCCGAAGCTCTTACTCCATTTCCGCGACTCTCGTCGCAAAGAGGTTCCTGATGCGCGGAAGTCGTCTGCCGGGATGCGCGACTCGCAGCACACGGGGCGCTGTCACTCATTGCGCGCGCTCGTCCATGCTGCTGGTGCTCCTGGCAGCCTCCGCCTACCCCCAAAGCGCGGACAAACTGCAGACTTTCTTTCGGCAGAACATCGGGTTGAAAGACGCGGAGATCGCCGCAATCGATCAAGGCAAAGCAGTTGCCAAGGTGCTTGAATCTCCCAAGCCATCCCAGGTCTTCGTCTTCGGCGCCGTATTCATCAAGGCCCAGCCCAGCGCGTACGTGCAGTTGGCCACCGATCTCGACAAGCTCAAGTCGTTTCCCAACTACCTCGTCATCCAGCGCTTCTCAACTCCCCCCGTGCTCTCCGATCTCAACGGCTTTGGCATCGACACGGATGACCTCGACGACTTGAAGGATTGCAAGCCCGGCAATTGCGAAGTGCAGCTGCCGGCGGAAAACATCGAAGAATTCCGGAGGAAGATTGACTGGTCCGGCGCCGACCCGCTCAGCCAGGTCAACACACTGGCCCGCAAGATGGCTCTGGAGGCGCTCGCGGCCTATCAGCAAGGGGGAAACGCCGCCCTGGGAAGCTACCGCGACAAGAAGGTCCCGGCGCAGGTGAGCGAGCAGTTCCGCGACCTGCTGTCCCGATCCACGGTCCTGCCCGCGGAGTTGCCGGCGTTCTACTCCTATCTTCTCGATTACCCCAAGGCTTCCCTTCCCGGCAGTTCCTCGGTCTTCTACTGGGAGAAGGTTAAGTTCGGGCTCAAGCCCACGCTTCGTATCAACCAGCAGATCAGCGCGCATCTGACCACCGGAGAGAAACCCATCGAAGTGATTGCGATCAAGCAGCTCTACTCCAACCACTATTTCCAGACGGCGCTCGACCTGTATTTTTGCATTCCCCGGGCGACGCCGCCCGGGTTCTACCTGGTCACCTTGAAAGGCTCGGAACAGGCGGGATTGACCGGCCCCAAGGGCAGCATGGTGAGGAAGGTGGCTGTCGACAAAACCCGCTCGTCGCTGGAAAAGTCCCTCCAGGCCATCAAGGCGCAACTTGAGACGTGAGGCGGGGATTCGCGGGGCTACGTTCCCAACAGCAAACGCTCGAGCGTGGGTCCGAGGACTAATGCCGGGAGAAAACTCAGCGCCCCGACGATAATCAGGCTCGCGGTCAGCAGAATGCCAAAGACCAGAGAGTCGGTCGGAAGCGTTCCGGAGGATGTCGGCGTGCTTTGCTGTCGGGCGAACAAGCCCGCCAGTCCCAGAGCCGGGATCGCCAAGCCAAATCGACCCACGGTCATAGCCACTGAGGTTGTCAGGTTATAGAAGAGCGTATTGGCATCGAGGCCCGCAAAGTTCTGGCCGTTATTCGCGAAACACGATGTGTACGCAAACAGGATCTCGCTGAAACCGTGGGGGCCGCTGTTGGTGACCAGGCCTGCCAGTCCGGCCCTGGTGCTCACCGCGATGGCCGTCAGTGGCAGAATCAGCAAAGGAGCAGCCAGCGTGTACAGCATGATCATCTTGGTTTCAGCCTGCGTGATTTTTTTGCCCAGATACTCCGGGGTGCGGCCAATCATCAGCCCGGCAAGAAACACCGCGATGGCCGCCGCCATCACCATGCTGTAGAGGCCAGTGCCCAGGCCGCCAAAAACAACCTCCCCCAGCAGCATGTTCGCCAGCAGCACCAGCCCGCCGAGCGACGTGTAGCTATCGTGCATGGAGTTGTACGATCCCGTGGCGGTGTTGGAGGTCACGGCCGCCGTCAGCGCCGAGTCGCCAATCCCAAAGCGCACCTCCTTGCCCTCCATGTTGCCAGCGGACCGGGAGGAAGCATTGAGCGCAGCGCCGAGGCCTGGATTGACTCGTCGCTCGAAGCGGTACACGGAGATCAGGCCGGCGCTGAACAGCACCAGCATAACCAGGAACAGGACCCAGCCTTGCCGCGGTCGAGCGGTCATTCGCCCGAAGGTGTTGGTCAGGGCTGCCGGGAGAAGCACAATCGATAACAATTCCAGGAAGTTGGCCAGGGGTGTGGGATTCTCATAGGGATGAGCTCCGTTGGCGTTGAAGAAGCCGCCCCCATTGGTCCCCAGATTCTTGATGATTTCCAGCGCGGCTACAGGGCCTTGCGGTATGACCTGCGTGTTTTTCTCCAGAGTGGTGGCCACGGCGTAGTTGTGGGAGTTCATCGGTACGCCCTGCCACACCAGCAGAGCGGCTCCCAGCAAGGCGCCCGGCAGCAGGATCCAAAGCAGACCACGGGTTAGGTCAACCCAGAAGTTGCCCAAGGTTTCGGATCGCTGCCGGACAAGACCGCGGATGAAGGCGATTCCTACCGCCAGCCCGGCGGCGCCGGCAACGAAATTCTGCGCGCACAAACCCACCATCTGGCTGAAGTAGCTCATCGTGTTCTCGCCGGCGTAGGCCTGCCAGGTCGTAGTGGTTGCGAAGCTGACGGCGGTGTTCAAAGCCAGGTGTGGTGTAAGCCGGGTGGTCAGGTACTCGCCGAAATACCACGGAAGGAAACGCTGGAGTCTCAGGATGAAGTACAGAAGCACTTCACAGGTCAAGCTGAAGAGCACAAAGCAGGTGGCGTATTCCTTCCACGCCATTTCCTGTTCCGGATCGACCCGTGCAACGCGATAGATGAACCGCTCGATCGCCCCACATGGCCAGTCCAGAAACGTTCGCTTCCGGGAGAAGACGCGCGCCATGTATCCACCGAGCGGCTTCACCAGCACGGTGACAGTCCCTACAAACAACGCGTATTCAAGCCATGTAAAGGGGTTCAATCCCGTATCCAGTCACTCGTATTCGATGAAAGAAGGCGTAAAGGCTCAATAAGAGATTCGCAAAGAGTTCGTAAGTCCCGCATTGGTCTTTATGGTTTCCTTAGGAACCTTTTATCCAAATTTCACGCCTCGCCGTATTCAATGAAATGGACGAGAAGTATTGGATCTCACATCCGAGGATGTGCGGACTCCCGGAGAAGGGCGAATGACGATTGTCCTCTGCGCGATCTGCCTCACCGCGGTGGTTTTCTTCACTATCGCCTTCGTTGGCTTTTCCCGAAGCAGCAGGAGACGAGTTGCCGGGCGCGTCGTGCAGCTTCAGAGCAAGCCCCGCGTCGCCGACCGCTTGGCCGCAAGGCAATTTACGATTCACGTAATCAACGAACGCCAAGTGCCGGCAGGCAGCCGACGAGCCCGGTGATTCACGCCAGCAGGCCTCAGGGGAGCCCCTTCGATCGCGCGGCGCAACGCCGATCTGGCTGAAGCGTTTCCAGCTAGCGCCGCCGGCCGCCTCCCATTCTGGCGCCACCCGTTCTTGGGCTGTAACTGCGCGCGGAGCTAAAGTTGCTTGTACGTTGCGCGCCCTGGGTGCGCATTTGCTGTTGGTTTTGGAGCGTGGGCTGCGGCCGGTCAACGGACTGCCAACCACTGCCGCTGTTCGACGCCCAATTGCCGCTGTCGCGGTTGTAGCGGTACACGGTACCATCTTTGCCAGCATAGACATTGTTTTTCCCGGCCGCGATACCGGCACCGGTATTGGTGTTGTAGACAAAGCCGCCGCGCCCGGCGGCACCCTGTCCGCTGTAAATATTGCCCACGTAACCTGCTCCGCCACCGGCGACGATCCCGGTGTTCGGATTGTAGGTGGCGCCGCCGCGATAGCCGGCAGTGTTGCCGGTGTAGATGTTGGTGTTGGCGCCGCGTCCCGCGACCGTGGTTCTTCCGGTCTGGGTGTTGTAGTAGGCGCCGCGCGTGGCCGCCCCGTAGTTGCCGGTGTAAGGATTGGCCCAGGCGGCGCCGGTGCGGGAATACGCAGTGTTGCCCCAAACGCCGTACACATTGGCGACCGCAGCTCCCCCCCACGCGCCCCATCCATAATATGGATACCAGCAGCACCCGTAGTAGCCCATCGGCCCCCACCACGGGTAGTACCAAGGATAGTAGGCATATCCATAGCCGAAGCCGAAGCTCCAGCCGGTGTCGGTGTCGTAAGTGAATCCCGCTCCGACACCGTAGGTGTAAGGCCAGCCATACCACACCGTGGAACTGATGTAAGGCGGGTAGTACCATCCGGTCCCGTAAACCACGGTCCGGGTGCTGGCCGAGACCACCGTGCCGTAATATCCGGGGGTATAGCCAACGTACACCACGTCCGGGGTCGAGTCGTACACCCTTACGTATGTGACGTAGTACAAGGGAGAGCTGGGAGGAATGTCATAGATCTCCGCCGGAACCGTATCGGCCACGCGCCATGGTCCTTGAGGAGTAGGTCCCTTAAACCACACTCCCGCCTCCACGCAGTAGTAATTGTGGTCGGACACCTTGATGACGGCAGCGCTGGTGTTCTTGGCGTAGGTCATCGAGGTGCCCTCGATGGGCACAAAGGTTGCTTCGCCGTCATATTGGACTGTGAGCTTAGCCTCTGAGCGCGTGATGGTCGCGGTTTGGGGAATCGAGTTGGCGATCAGTCCCTCTTTTGCCTGCGGCGTACCAGGCACCGATGCCAGCACGCTGGCCTTGGGGCTGTTCACGGGAATCCTGGCGAAGTCTGAGGGCAAGTCCGCCCCGACAAAGGTCCAGGGCCCGGCCAACGAAGCAGCTTGGAACCAGCGGCCGGAGACAAGCACGTAGTACTGACCGGCAAGGCGAAACAAATTTCCGTTCGTGTTCTCCACGTATTCCAGGCCAGTGCCCGAAATCAGCTTGAATTGCGGCTCGCCCTTGGTCTCAATCAGCTCGGCAGGACCGAAGGCAACATACACAACTGGAATGGGCGCCTCTTTTCCTGCCTCCTTCAGCGACGGTTTCTGTTCGCCTTCAAGGGTCTGCGCGGGAGTATGGCTGACCACATATTCTTCAGCTTTTTTCATGTCGTCGGGCAGCTTCTTTGCATAGATCCAGGGTCCTTCCAGATCCTTGGCTTGCAGCCACCAGTCCTGCACGCGCAGGTAATAGTTCTTCTTGTCGTTCTCGAAAAGAACAATGGCCCGGGTATTAATGACCCGCTGCAGTTTCGTCCCGTCGATATCGCGCAACTGCGGCATACCGTCGATCAGCACCAACAGCGAAGGCTTGGGAGCAAAGATCAGTTTGGGAGGATCGTTGTGGACCTCCACTCCTTTGACCGGCGCGTCGTCGGTTTCCAGCGCGGCCTGCAGCCGGTCGAGGGATATTGTCCTGGTGGCGCCCGGCAGCTTCTTTCCCAGAAGGTCAGCCAACTCAGCCTCCTTGTCGGCTGCGACCGGGAACTTCACCTTGGTGATGTGAGCCTGGTCGAGCGTCACCAACCGATTGACCTTGTCCACCTCCGTTAGCGCCTGAAACCAAACCACGCCGTACTTCGAGGCACCGTCCTTTCCAGCCTTGAACTCAACGGCAGCATACAGATCGATGCGGTTTCCATCCCACTTATCCACCTGCGGCTGGTAAACCAGGAATTTGTCGCTATTGCTGGTGAAGGTGCGGGGCCAGCTGCGCTCAGACGGGGGATTGCTCTGCGCTTTCGCCTTTTGCGCGCTGGGTGCATCGGGCAACGTCTGCTGCGCACCTACTGAAATCAGGAGAAGTCCAACGAGCGTCGCCAGGATGAGGGAACGGGAAAGATTTGTGCGCTGAGCACACCTCTGTTTTCGCAAGGTTGAGGCCTCCAACTGCGCGCTGAGGCTATCTGTTGGGAATGTTAGAGGGCCCTGCCTGAGTCTTGCACTGGCAGAAGTGACAGTGGGCGCGATGCTTCACACCCCATAGATCCCCCGCTATCGCGAAAGCTCGCATATCCAATTGACTTCCCAGGTCTTCCCACCATTGGGCGAGAAGGACTGTTCCATCCGCGCAGAGCTGGGAGAGAGGTTGAGCCAGACGTAGCGCACCAGGATGGCCCGGCCTTTGAAGTCTTCCTGGTCGAAAAACTCTCCGCGATTGCCGGTAAACTGGCCAACCATCGGAGGGAGGCCGAGAGTCCCGTTATCGACATCGACGAGATAGATGCTCCACTGATGCGATGTGGGGTTGTAGAGGCGGAGCGTCTGCGCCTTGATGCGGAGTTTCTTGTCGGTGCTAGTGACATCGAATTCTTCGAAGTTTGCGTTGCTGTCGAGGAGTTTCTTGTGGTTCGAGATACCATCGTACTCGACCCAGATATTGGAGTTGTTCAGACGGTCGGGAAGGCGGCGGACGTGAGCTTTCCAGTTGCCGATGAGGAAGTCAAAGTCGTGAGAACCATCGCGTTGAGGAAGGTTGGCGGGATTAGAAGTGGTTTGGGCGTGAAAGGGCGCAGCGATTATCCCGCTGAGGATAAGTAGCGAGAGGAACACGAGCTTGCTGACTCTCATAACCGTTCATCCTTTCCAACACGAGGGTGACGGCGCAATCGGCGACCGCTGCCTGCTTCTCCGTGGAGGTGGTTCATGATTCCTGGCAATGAAGAGCACCAGAAGTCTTGGCGGCATTCTTCCTGGCACTACGCGTGCGACTTTGAGCGGGGGCACGCTCAAGACGCTATGTCTCCCATCCCCTCCCCCGTTTGACGGGTAAGAGAGAGAAAGGTAGGTAGTTCCTAGTTATGTCCCGGTTTACCCGATCCGTTCGATCGAATTGGGCCTTAATCTCGGTGTTGTTTGGCCTGGCTCTGGTCGCGTTGATTTGGAACATGGACTTGTCACACAAAGCGCAACGGGCCATTGGTGTCACGGGGCAGTGGTGGGCGGTCTTCTCATTGCGTTCGCACGGCTCTGGAATGGATTATGGTTCTGGGCTATGCTGGCTGCCTTCCTGGGGGTCCATGCCGTTGTCTGGTGGATAATCTTGAATATATTGCTGGCGGGCACTCAGCAGATGTTCTTGGGGTTTCAGATTGCTGCGGGAGTCGGAGAGCTATGGCTGATGAATCTTGCGATTGTCGCAGTTGAAAAACGAATCAGACGCAGGGCCGCTGGATGACGCCCGACCCGGCGGGCATGGCAGCGGTCGATCCCGGCAATCCCCAGAGCTGGAATCGGTATGCTTATGTGTTGAACAATCCGATGTCATATGTAGATGCAAGTGGTTTGTCATGTGAGGACCCACATGATGGGAGTAAGTGTGTCCTACAAGTCACTGACACTCCTCTACCTGGCGTGACCCTACCTACTCCGAGTGGTTTCCCAGGCAGTTCCGGAATCAAGGACAACACTAATCCAGCCCCGAATCCGGAGAAGGGTTGCAAGTACAACGGCGGCCCCTGCCCCCACGGCAAAGATGCCGCCGCTGGAAAGGACGTACCCCTGACTCAGGATGCAATTGCAGTGTTTTCTCAGGTCGGTAGAACTGCTCCCCAAGTGGTTCACCCTTGCACGATTGCTGGGTTCTATGCAATTTCTGGGGGTGGTGTTGCTATTGCATCGCAAACAGCAACCGGGGCGGCGGCCATCCCGGAATTGTCAGACAGTATCTTCAGCCTCATGGTGCGAACTGTACCGCCTGCCGTGCCGTATGTACGGCGGGCGGAGAAACTGCTTGGGAGAGCCATTGTAGCTGGCACCGCTGCCATCAAAGCCGGCTGCGATGGGCTTGGAAACTGA
>DATHDM010000174.1:0-7305 GCA_035319065.1 Terriglobales bacterium | reverse complement strand
CGTAGAGCGCCATCGCCAGGATGGACGTCCAGTAGGCGCCCTGCATCAGCGCAAACAGCCCCAGTAAAACCACCAGCACGCGGGAAACTACGAGGATCTTCTCTTGCTCGGCGTGCGTGTTGAGGAAGCGAGTGTAGACGTCGTTCACCAGATTCGTAGCAGGCGAGAACAGGTAGTTGTTGGCGGTGGAGATCACCTTGGCGAAGACCGCACCCATCAGCAGCGCTCCCACCAGCGGAGGCAGGCCATGGCGCGCCACGAAAGGAATGGTTTCGCGCGGTTTGGCGGCCAGTTCTGGGTCGCTGCTGAACAAGGCGGAACCGAAGACGGCGATGGCGACGATCAGCGTCTCCAGAATCAACGTGCCGATGATCCAGCCCACCACTGCGGTGCGCGCATCTTTCTCTGATTTGGCGGAGAAGAACTTCTGGTACATGCTCTGGTTGCCGAGCATGAGAAGAAATGTCGGAAAGAAGAACTCCAGCGCGCGTGTGAGCGTCAGGTGACCAAGCACCTGAAATCTGTCGGGAGGAAGCGCCTGGTGCAGGCCTGACCAGCCTCCCACTTTCCTCAGCAGCATGGGGACGGCCAAGAAGCAGGTCACGGTGATCAGCAGACCGATGACCACATCCAGATACGCGACCGACGACATCCCCGCCAGCGCCGTGAAGACGATGACAAAGGAGGCGATGATGTACATGCCGGTGGTGTTGTCGATGCCGGTGGCGAGGTGAAGAATGTCGCCCCCGCCCTTGAACTGGTAGGAAGTTATGGCCGTGTAGGCGAACAGGATGGCGATGATGCCCAGGATGCGGGCAGTGGTGTTGTAACGCGTCTCCAACAGGTCAGGGATGGTGAATTGGGCAAAGCGCCGGGCACGGGGTGCGACAAAGTAGATGATCAGCAGGCCCGCCCAACCGCCTCCCGGCTGCCACAGCGAGGCAAAGCCATTGCGAAAAGCATTCTCCGCTCCCGCGAACAGGCTGCCGGCGCCGATCCACGAAGAAAGCAGCGTAAACACCAGAACATAGGCGGGAAGACTGCGGCCGGCTACCAGAAAATCGGCCTTAGTCTTCACCGTGCGGATGCGGCTGATGCTGACGGTAAGCAGCACCAGGACGATCAGTACCAGGACTGCGATATAGAGGTTCGACATGAAATGTGACCGGGCAATCGCATCGACAGAATCGCGCAATTAGCGGCTATCCCGTCGAACGAGGGCCTGCCTGCTCAGCCAAACGAACGCGAACTTCCGCCGCGGTCGCGCCTGCGATACGAATCAGTTTGTTGCGGCTGGTTTCGCCGGCGGCTATGGTAACCGAGGAGCGCGGGACATTCAAAAGCCCCGCAAGAAAGAGAATGCACGCCTGATTGGCCTTGCCATCCACCGGAGGGGCGGTCAGGGAGACCTTGAGCGCGTCACCGATCTCGCCCGTGATCGCGTTCCGCTTCGCCCGCGGAAAAACCCTTACGCTGAAGGTCGCGCCGGAAGGAGTGTCCTTGATGGGGATCATGGTTTTGCCCTAGCGCCGAAGATCGCGGTTCCGATGCGCACGCAGGTAGAGCCCTCCTCGATGGCGACCTCGAAGTCATGTGACATCCCCACGGAGAGGACATCCATGGCGACGGCGGGCAGCCGGCGCGCAGCGATGCGATCGCGCAGCTCGCGCAGCCGCCGGAAGAACGGGCGCGCACTGTCGGCAGCGTCGCCGAAGGGCGGGATGGTCATCAGCCCGCGGATCCCCAGGTTGGGAAAGCGGGGCGCTGCCGAGAGAAGCTGATCGAGTTCTGGCCAGTCCGGGGGCAGGCCACTCTTCGCCGGCTCGCCTCCGGTGTTGATCTCGATCAGGACGGGCAGTCGCTTCCCCAGAGCCTGCGCAGCGGCATTCAGGCGCTCGGCAAGCTTGAGCGAATCGAGCGAGTCCACCGCGTCGAACAGCTCCGCCGCAGCCTTCGCCTTGTTGGATTGCAGGTGCCCGATCATGTGAAAGCGCGCGTCGGACAATCTTCGCAGCGCCGCGGCCTTGTCAGCGAACTCCTGCACGCGATTCTCGCCAAAGAGACGCTGCCCGTGGAGAAAGGCTTCGCCGATGACTTCGGGGGGAAAGGTTTTGGAAACCGCCATCAGCTCAACCTGCTCAGGCGAGCGGCCCGCCCGTAGTGCGGCGGCAGCAATGCGCTCGCGAACGCGGGCCAGATTTTCGGCGATGGACATTTCCTACAGTTTAGTGCGTGGCAGGCGCACGGCGGTGCCAATAGAGATAGAAAGGAACGCCCAACGCCAGCAGCCCAAGGTTGGCCAGTGTTTCGCGCGGGCGATGAATGACAGTGTTCACCACCCAGCCACCAATCAGGATCTCGTAGGCGATCGGCAGCCAGGGATAGCCGAAACAACGATAGGGACGCGGCAGACCCGGCCGTTTCCGGCGAAACACGAATAGCGCTGCCACGCAGGCGACGTAAGACAGGATCATGGCAAAAACCGTATAGGTGAACAACTGGTCGTAGGTGCCGCTGAGCGCGATCAGCGATGCCCAAACGGCTTGCGCGATCAGCGCGAAGGCGGGGCTGCGAAAGCGGGGATGGACGTCTCCCATGCGGCGGAAGAACAGCCCGTCGCGGCCCATGGCATAGCTGACGCGCGCACCCGCCAGCACGTTGCTCGACGTTGCCCCGAAGCAGGAGATGGCGATTAAGGCGGAGAGCCAGAACGCGACCGCAGGCGAAAAAAGCACCTCGGCTGCGGCCTGCGCGACCGCGGGCTGCTGGGCGATCCCCGACACCGGCAGCGCGTACAGGTAAACGGCATTCACCGTGAGATAGACAAGGATGACCGCCACCAGGCCGATCACCAGCGAGCGCGGGATGTTGCGCTCGGGATTGCGCACCTCGCCGGCCGTCCAGGCAATGTAAACCCATCCTTCGTAGCACCAGAAGACGGCGATGAAGGCGACTCCCAGGGCAGTGGCGAAGGGATACACACCGTGGGAAAAGCTCTCCCGCACGCCGGCGCCGCTGAAGTGGCCCCAGCTTCCCTTCCCGAGGGTCAGCCCGAAAACAATGAAAGCGGCCAAGGCCACATACTTCACCCAGGTGGCGACGTTTTGCAGGATCACGCCCGGCCGCAGGCCGCGAATGTTGACCACGGTAAGCAGCAGGATGGCTGCGACTGCGACAACGTCGCCGCGCGTAAGGTGCCAGGTCGCGCCGGAGAGGCGCCATCCGCGCAGAGCAATGCCGGGCGTGGCAACAATTACCTTGTCGGCCGCCAGAGGCGTGACCACCCTGCCAAAATATTCGGCGAAGGCCACGGCGATGGCGGCCACGCCGCCACTGGAGCCGGCGACGAACATCATCCAGCCATAGAGAAAGGCGGCAAAATCGCCGTAGGCCTCGCGCAGGTAAACGTACTGACCGCCGGCCTCGGGAAACATGGCTCCCAGCTCGCCGAAGGCAAAGGCGGCCATCAGCGACACCGCCCCGCCCGCCACCCAGACCAGCATGAACAGCAGCGGCGCCGGCAGAGCGGTGGCAATGTCGCTGGGAGTGAGAAAGATGGCGCTGCCGATCGTCCCCCCGATGATGAGCAGAGCGGAATCTGCCAGCGACATGCCCCGAACCAGGCCGGGGCGGGACTCCGGGGCCGGCGGTTGTTGCGAATCGAGCTGAGCGCTGATGGCTTCCATCCGGCAGGGGGGAGTCGGGTGCGCCGGCCTGTTGGCGCTTGCCTATAATCGGAGGTTCAGCGGGAGGCTATCGGGAATGGCAGAGAGCGTCAACAGGATTTCCAACTCACTCATCGATGGGGCAGTGGAGAGGGCGTTCACCTTGCCATCGGAGTACTACGTCGATCCCGGGTATCTCGAACAGGAAAAGCAGCGGCTGTTCTGGAAGACGTGGCAGGTGATCGGATATCGCGAACAGGTGGCAAAACCGGGCGACTTCTTCACCTTTGATCTTCTGGGAGAACCGCTGCTGGTGGTGCGTGGGAACGATGGCGCTTTGCGCGGGTTCTACAACGTGTGCCGGCACCGCGCGGGACCGCCCGCCGACGGCTGCGGATCGCGCAAAGTCTTCCGCTGCGGCTATCACGGCTGGACCTATGGCCTGGACGGGCAATTGCTGAACGCGCCGGAGATGGAAGGCGTGTGCGACCTCGATTCCCGCCAGTTCGCGCTGCGGCCGATTCACGTGGACGAATGGGCGGGGCTGGTGTTCGTGAACCTCGAGCCCAAGGCCGATCCCCTGCTTGCCGAACTGCGGGAACTGCCCGAGCAGACGGCCAAGTTCGGCCTTGACAAGATGCGCTTCTACAAGCGCAACGACTACCTGATGGAGTGCAACTGGAAGGTGTACATCGACAATTACCTCGAGGGCTATCACCTGCCCAGCGTCCATCCCAGCCTTAACCGCGAACTCGATTACAGCCAGTACGCCACCACCACCTTCGCGCGCCATTCGCTGCAGTTCTCTCCCATCCGCGGGCCGGAAAACGAAGCCAGCGTCCAGCGCCGGTACCGGCAATCGCAGGGGGATCTGTCCGCGGAGTATTTCTGGGTGTTTCCCAACTGGATGCTGAACTGTTACCCCGACAACATGTCGCTGAATATCGTTTTGCCGCTGGGGGTGGAACGTGCGGTGGCCATCTTCCTGTGGTTCTTCCCCGAGCCCGTGCTGACCACCGATGCTCCGGAGACCACCTTTCGCTTCAGTGACGAGATTCAACTGGAGGATGGACACATCTGCGAGGTGGTGCACCACAATCTGAAATCGCGAAGCTATGATCGGGGCCGCTACAGCGCCAGGCTGGAGAAGGGAGTGCATCATTTTCACTGCCTGTATGCGCAAGCGATGGGGCGGGAACTACTCACCGGCAGGGAGTGAGCCCATCTGGCAGACTGGCTAAATCGTGCATTTACAAAGACTTGGAGCCTGGCTGGGTATTGGCCTGTGGGCCGCCGACTTCGGTGATCTGGAGCCTGGCACGGCCGGGCGGTAAGTTGCATGGTGGAATGGTCTCGAATGTGCACAGCTCTGGCGATCCTTGGGCCAAGGTGGACTATTCCGCCAACCTGGTCAAGCCGCGCCTGGAGAAGCGCCACCACGGCGAGCACCGTTTTCTGATCGGCACCGAGGAATGGGTCGCCAACATGTTGCAGATCGGAGGCGCTCTCTGGGGTGTCTATGTGCTGCTCAGGCACCCCCAGCCCTGGGAGTCGCTAATGATGACCCCGGGCCCCCTGGAAACGATCGGCGTCGGCGCGCTGCTCTGGCTGCACGCCAAGTGGCGCAGCTCGGTCAGAGCCCGCTAGGCGGCCCGTCCCGAAAATCGCTGGGCGGCTGAATCAGGGTTGCGCAAACGAAGAAAATACAGAGTGGTCCAGGTCCGCCAACCTAACCTCCCGACTCAAGGACACTCGAAATCCGCGAATTGGCGGCCGTTGGCTGACAATCGCTTCTTCACCTCTTGGAACTGATGACGGTAGAGGTCATCCAGCGCTCGGCTTCCTTCAGGGCGCACCCGGCTCCACACAGGTGGGCGACGTCCAGCGAGCGGGCCATCAGCTCAGACCAGGGCAAGAGCTGCCACTTCGGCTTCAACGCCTCGTGGTCGCTGGGTTGCACCTGCTCCACCCAGGCCAGCCACCAGTGATCGACCTCTCCTTTGCGCTTGCCGCAAACGTTGCAGCTGAATGATTCCGTCCAGGTCATGTCCCCACCTCTAGTCGCCTGCCGCATGTCAAACCGTCCTGCCGAGAGAGCTTTCTAGTTTCCTCCCGCCAAGGGCAATGCGCAACCCCCCGGGGTCAGGGCCAAGCTAACCGCGCGGTCGGCTTGGTTCCGGGTGCGCTTTGATCTATGCTTGCGAGCGTGGGACCAGCATGGGATGAGGAGGATGCCGATGGGAACCCTGAAAACCGCGCGCCGCACCTGCTCGATTGCCGACTTTGTGAAGCAGCTGCGCCAGCTTCCCGCCCATTCCTTTGAGCGGCTGGAAGATGTCCGGTCCTTTCTGGTGGAGCATGTGGTCGATTCCCAGACGCTGGCTCCTTACGTCTGCTGGGACAGCCAGCACTACACCCGCAACCTGATCGACAAAACCCCGCTCTACGAGCTGCTGGCGATCTGCTGGGAAGTGGGGCAGATCAGCTCCATCCATAACCACCGCGGGCAGAACTGCTGGATGGCAGTGCCGATCGGGCGCCTGATGGTGCAGAACTACCGCGTGCTGTTGCAGGATCTGCAGGCCGGCCGATGTAAAATCGAGCGTACCTTCGCGGTGGAGATGAACGCCGAGTCGCCGGTGGCCGTCGACCCCAAGGCCCCGGTGCACAAGGTTTACAACGCCAAGGAGTTCGCCGAGCGCGCCGTAAGCCTCCACATCTATTCCCGCCCCTTCGATAGCTGCGACGTGTACTCCGAAGATCAGCAAACCTGCGGCACCATCAAGCTCAGCTACACCACAGAGTACGGAAAGCGGCGCGCGCAAACGAGCGCGTGATGCTCTACCGTGCCTTGCTTCAGAGATCCGTCTGGCCAACTGCCCCACTCAAGGCCACAGGGAGGTCGAGTTGGCCGCCTACCAAGGTGGGGGAACCTGAGGACTGGGAGCGGAACACCTTCCGCCACTAAGTGACTGGCTGCGAGGGACGCGTGGAGATTGAGTCTGAATGGACGGCAAGAAAACGTGAACGGGCGGCGGGCAGACTTTGCTTAGCGGTGGAACTGCCCCACTCAAGCCAAAGGAGGGCTTGAGTGGGCCACCCGCCGACTTCAAGTTCGTCGGACCATAGAGGTCAGAGAGATGAAATTCGCCAGGGAGGAGATCGGTCTGCAGCTCAAGGTTCTGTATCGGGACAGTGATCTTATCAAGGCTCGCGTATTCGCATGGAATGGAACTTTCGGCGGCATATCTGATATTTATCTTGCGATAGACCAGCTTGCTGGGGTTGCCGAACAGCTACAAGGATTCCCGCAGGGTATTTCCGACAGCCGCGAGGTCATGTTGGGAACATTCGATCCTACGTCAGCTGGCGGAGGCATGAGTATGCGGTTCTACTGCATCGATCGGTCCGGCCGTGCCTATGTAGACACGAAAATTGAGTCAGACCAGGATTCATCAGGTGGAGTTCAATCTGTAGCTCTATCGCTTCCGATCGAAGGGGGTGCAGTTGATTCATTCGTAGGAGAACTGCGGAGCTTGGATGCAGGTGAACGGGCAACAGCATACCTGAGAGGAACGGCTTCGGTTTGCTAAGAACCGCAGCTCCCGTTACTGATAGCCACCCCGCCCCCGCACGGTCA
>DATHDM010000173.1:0-10618 GCA_035319065.1 Terriglobales bacterium | reverse complement strand
ATTCCCTACAGCATGTATCGCAGCGGCTACCGGCTGCGGAATTATCTGCGCTTCACCCTGAAGCGGCTGGCTCGCCTGCACCCGCCTTACATTGCCTCGATTGCCATCACGCTGGCATTGATCTACTTTGCGGTGTGGGTGCCCACAGCGGCTGGGGATCGCCCGGATATAGGATTTCGTCAGCTCGTGCTCCATTTTTTCTACCTGAACGATTTCGCGGGCAAGCCCTGGTTCAACGTGGTGTATTGGACGCTGGCGATTGAACTGCAGTGGTACCTGCTGATCGGACTGGCCTTTCCCACGCTCGCCGATTCCCGGGGCTGGGTCCAGGTGAGTGGCACCGGATTGCTGCTCGTGAGCTTTTATCTCGGGATGCGATACGAACGCGTCGTCTTTCACAGCCTGCCCATCTTCCTGATCGGGGTGTTTGTATTTCAGTACCGCGTGGGGCTGAGCAGTGCGGCGCGCATGCTGCTCTCCATTGCGGCAATGTTCGCCGTGATGCGCGTGCCCATCGGCTTGCCGGTGGCCTGGGTGTCGGCAGCGACTGGACTCGTGATCGCCGGATTCGCCCTCCAGAACCGCTGGCTCAACAAGCTGGGAGATGTGAGCTATTCCCTCTACCTGCTGCACCTGCCTGTGGGGCTGACGGTGATCGGCCTGGCTTCGCGATTGCCCTACTCCGGCTCCTATATCTTGGTGATCGATCTGGCAGCGGTGGGCGCCTCGCTGGGAGCGGCGTATCTGATGTACCGGATGATCGAGGAGCCTTCGCAGCGCCTGTCATCGCGGATCAGCCTGCATGCACCCGCATTGCATGCCCAGCCGGAGCCGGTCTTGGTTCCAGAAGCTTCCCTGGCGGGGAACTGACTCTTCGACTCAGGGGGCAACTACGCGATCGCGCGGCGGCGCCTGCGACGTTCGCCGGCGGCGGCGGACCCTTCATAGCCAAGAAAGAAACTGGGAACGAAAGAGCTCTCTGGGCCGATGGCTGCCGGGCGGATGGCAAGGAGGCTCAATCGACGTGACTGCGTGGCTGTGATCCATCTGCCGTTCGACCGCCCACACCTCGGCGGGAGTTTTCTCGAAGGGATAGACGTGCACCATCCAGCCGAAGATTACCGGCTTGAAGGTCCCGCCTGCCTTGTTGCACTGATCCTCGGTAACGATGGATCCGGCCAGACCAAAACGCGCCCTGGAGCCGAGGTACTCAGACTCATGTCCCTTGGGGGCGGCGCAGAAATTCGTATGCTCGTGCCATTGCGCGATGCTGAGCGGAATACGCTCGTTCAATTCCTCTTGCGTGGCCTGCGCCGGGGCGGTGTACATGGCGCCAATCAGCTTCCAGCCGCCATCAGCAGTTTTTTCGTAGAGCAACGAAGTGGGATGCTCGGGATTCAGGCGGAACGCGGCTTCGAATCCGTACCAGTAGTTGGTGAAGTGATACATCTTCTGCGGCAGGTTGGGAAGGAATATGCGGTAGCCATCCGCCAGCGCCACTTTGTAGTCGCGATACTTCTCGAGCGTGGTGCGGGTCTGGTCCACGATGGCGGCAGCCTTCTCTTTATCGCCGGGCTGCAGGGGACGCAGGTCGGTCATCTTCATGTGCGGGCCCATGTCCATATGCTTGTGCGACATGGCGTGCACGGCATGGTCCATGCCCGGCTCCTGCGCGTCGGGTTGCTTCATCTGCGACATGTCATGAGTGGGCTGCGCGGCTTGAGCGGCCTGAGATTGCGCTCGCAACTGGCGGCGTGAGGCAGCATGCAGAAGCAGCAGCACCACGAAAGCGGAAACGACGATTGCTACCTTCTTTTTCATCCCGAACTTCTCAACCTGTTA
The DNA here is from genome assembly GCA_035319065.1 of Terriglobales bacterium. Lineage (GTDB taxonomy): Bacteria > Acidobacteriota > Terriglobia > Terriglobales > Acidobacteriaceae > DASPRM01. The sequence continues at coordinate 8,776 of DATHDM010000173.1, read as the reverse complement.
GACGGAACTCGCGGCTGGGGATTAGCATGAATTTTGCGGATGGATTCGCGGCCGTCCCTTTTGTTCCGTGGTCTCATTCCACTTAGATGCTAACCCGGTGGGGCGAGATTTGTTCTCACTCGGAAGGTGTTGGACTGGCAGGTTGGTGCCAAGCCAGGAGTCTCAGGGTTCGGCCCTGCCCGTGAGCACCGCAAACTGCTTGGCGTCGGCGCTCCAGGGCGGCGCCGTACGGATGGCCTCCAGCACCTCTTCGGGCTCGTTCACCACTGTCCACATGCCGGCGTGGCGACCATCCATGAAGCGTTCTCGAATGCAGTGATCGAGCAGCTCCAGACAGGGATCGAAGAACTTCTTCACATTGACCAGCACAATCGGATTTACATAGATTCCCAACCGCTTCAGGGTGATCGCCTCGAACAGTTCTTCCAGGGTACCGCAGCCGCCCGGCAGAGCCACGACCGCGTCGCTATCCTTAAGCATCAGGTGCTTGCGTTCCCGCATGTTTTCGACAAGTTGCAGCTCGCTCAGCTGCGCGTGCGACCATTCCAGCTCTTTCATGAAGCGTGGAATCACCCCGATGACGCAGCCGCGGTTGGCCAGGGCGCCTTCCGCCAGGCTGCCCATCGAGCCCAGTCCGCCCCCGCCGTAGATGATGGTGATTCCGTTGGCCGCCAGCGCTTCGCCCAGACGATATGCAGTCGCGCGGTAAATCGGATCCGCCTGCTGGCTGGACGCGCAATACACACAAACGCGCTCAATGTGCATAAAGAGAGCTTACTGGTGGGAGACGGCTTGAACAAGATCACCAGTTGGACAAGCCCTCAGGGTTGGATGACGGTTTGGTAGTGTTGGGACTTGGCGTCGAAGCGGGAGAGCAACTTGTGGGCTTCGGGAAGAATTACCGCCTCTTCGTAGTCCTCGCCAGCAAAGGCGCGGACGTCATCCATGGAGTCGAACAAAGTTATGGTGACGAAGGCAACCTCATCCTTCGATTCGCTGCGCAGCAGATACGCGCCACGGTAACCCTTCACCCGATGGATCCCAGGAAGGATTTTGGTTCTGAGCAGCTCTTCGTAGGCGTTGGCATTGCCTGGTTTAGTCCAACCGTGCCAGATTCGAGCAATCATTCGTTCTAGACTCCCATTGGGGTTTTCTTGATGAACGTAAGGCTTTCAGGCTACAGCAGGCTTGCACTTTCTTGCTGATCCCGAGAGCCGCAGAGCTTGCAGAACTCAGCCGCGGGCTGCGGACGGGGCCAGCGCGGGCGCCCGGTCCGAAGCAGACATCCCGAATTGCGCCAGCACTGAAGATGCGGCTTTCAGGCCGGAGGCAATGCAATCGGGTACGCCGATTCCCTGGTAGGCATTGCCCGCCAGCGCCAGGCCGGGAATTTTCCCCACTGCCTCCTGGATTCGCGCGGTACGATCCAGGTGCCCGGGACCGTATTGCGCCATGGACTTCTCCCAGCGATAGACGCGACGAAATCTGGGTTCAGCCGCAAGCCCGAGAATCTGCTTCAGCTCCTGCAGGACTATTTGATCGATCTCCACGTCGCTCAGTGCCAGGATCTCCTCATCGTGCAGGCCCCCCAGAAAACAACGGATGATGCCGCGATGCGGCGGCGCTCGATGCGGAAATTTGTTGTGCACGAAGGTGCAAGCCAGCATGCGCTTGCCTTCGCTTCGCGGCACCAGAAAGCCGAATCCGGGAGGAAGACGGTGCAGGACGGCGCGCTCGTAGCCGAGGGTGACCGTAACTGACGAGCTATATGCGATCGCGCTCAGATCGGCGGCCAAGGAGGCACTAGTCGAAACCAACAACTTGCCGGCGGCATTAGCGGGAAGCGCCAGCAGCAGAGCATCAAACTCATGACGATTTCCGCTGACCACGGCGGACCAGGAACCTCCCGCATGACGGATCTCGGTCACCAGGGCGTTGGTGCGAAGGGCTTGCGGCGAAAGCCTGGCTCGAACTGTATCCACCAACTGCTGCATACCGTTCTTCAGCGAAGTGAACAAGGGGCGGGGCCTGGGCTTCTCTCCCGACGAATTCCTTGCCGCCATCTCAGCCATTCTCTTGTGCGCGGCCAACATTCCGCGGCTCAGGCTGCCGTATTTTTTTTCCATTTCCACGAAGCGAGGCAATACCGCAGCCGCGCTGAGGGAGGCGGCATCGCCGCCATAAACGCCGGCCAGCAACGGGTCAGCCAGCCGCTCCACCATCTCCTTGCCGAAATGCCGCTCGACCAGCTCGGCTACTGTTTCGTCGCGCCGATTTGAGGACAAAGCCGGCCGGTGGAGGAGCTCCACTGCCATGCGCAGCTTGGCACGGAATGAGAACAAGGGAGTAGTGAGCGTGGGCAGAATCCGCGTGGGAACCATGAACATCAGGCCGTCGGGAATGGCTACCAGGCGGCCGTTCACCAGGATGTAGGTCTTGCGCTCCGTATCATTCGATCCAATCAGTTCATCCCCCAGTCCCAGCGAACGGCAAAAGTCCAAGCCCCAGGATTTCTCAGTGAGGAAGGAATCCGGGCCGGCTTCGAGAATGCAGTCCTCGACCGCCTCGGTGACCAATACCCCGCCCAGCCGTGGACTGCTTTCAAACAGCGTGTACTCGATCCGGCCGCCAGCCCGTTGCGCCTGATCGAAGGCGGTGGCCGCCGCCAGTCCTGAGATGCCTCCGCCGACGATGGCAACTCTCTTCACGCGCCTTATACCTTGATCTGCACAACTCTCTGCGGCGGCAGCGGTTTTACCAGCCGCGACCGAGCCACCTCAGCGAGGGCAGCGATAAACAGTGGAGAATCATTCAGCGATTCCGCACGCCACAGGCTCATGCCCCGGTCGGCGGCGAACTTGCGGAAGGCGATGTCAATGTCGTACAGGACCTCCACGTGGTCGCACACGAAGCCGATCGGTTGCAGGAATACACCCTTGTGCCCCTTCCGCTGGAACTCGGCAATGGTTTCTTCCACGGTAGGCCCGAGCCAGGGGCCGCCCGACATCCCCTGGCTCTGAAAAGCGAAGCGCCAGTCGTCCACGGCAAGGAAGCCGGATTCCATGGCCACCAGCGCAGCCGTCTCCTGCGCCTGTTGCTGGTAGGGATCGCCGTCGGCGATCGTTCGTTGGGGAACACTATGCGCGGTGAGGATCACCGGCACGCGTTGGCCGGCCTCCTCGCAGGCGCGGGTCCAGCCCGCCTTCAGCCGCTCAGCGAAGGCACGAATCAGCAGAGGCTGGTCGTGCCAGCTTTCTACGAAATCGGTTTGGAACGGGGTGCTCCCGCTCTCCCCTTCGAGGGCGCGCCGGTAGAGACCCACGCTGGTTCGGGAATTTTGCGGCGCCAGGCAAATCGCGACCGCCCTTTCGACTCCGTCGCCGACCATACGGCGCACGGTGTCGGAGATGAACGGCCTCCAGTTGCGCATGCCAGTGTAAACCGAAAGGCGGAGGGCTTCCGCAAGGCCTGAGACTTGGCGCAGCGTGATTTCCGTCAAGGGAGAATGGCCGATCAGTCGGTAGCGATGCTGAACCTCCGCCACTATCGCCTCGGGCATCGGCCTGCCGCCCGTCACATAGCGCAAGAATTCGGGGATCTCCTCCACTTTGTCGGGGCTGCCGTGGGCCAAGAGCAGAACCGCCGTTTTGGGAGAAGCTGCGCTCACTCAGGCTCCCGCCTTCGCCGTCTTGAGGGACTGTTCGCGCACCATCTGCGCCAGCGCCTTGACGTTCTCCACCGGAGTTTCGGGAAGAATGCCGTGCCCGAGATTGAAGATGTGGCCCGGGCGGCCAGCCGCGCGCTCCAAAATATCCACGGTCCGCTTGCGCAGTTCCTTCAAGTCCGCAAACAGGGTTACGGGGTCGAGATTTCCCTGGACCGCGCCGCGATGTCCGAGCTCTTGCCAGCCCTCGTCAAGGGGAATGCGCCAGTCCAGCCCGATTACGTCTGCGCCGGTCTCCTGCATAGACGCCAGCAACGTGGCGCTGTCGGTGCCGAAGTAGATGATCGGGGCACCTGCCTTCTTCAACCGTTGCACCAGGTCGCGTGTGCGCGGCAGCACATAGCGGCGATAGTCCTCCACCGCCAGGCAGCCCACCCAGCTGTCGAATACCTGTACCGCGTCCGCGCCCTGGCGGACCTGCTCGGAAGCGTACTCGGCGAGCACGGCCACCAGCTTCGTCATCAGTTCATCCCAGGCTTGGGGGGAACGATACATCAGCTTCTTGGTCTCAATGTAGTGGCGCGATCCGCCGCCCTCGATCATGTAGCTGGCCAGAGTGAAGGGCGCGCCGCAGAAACCGATCACCGGCAACCTGGCGCCGAAATGACCCGCGACCCGGCGCACCGATTCCGCCACATAGGCGAGTTCGGAAGCGCCGTCCGTACGCAGCGCCTGCACCGCCTCCGCGCCGCGGATCGGCTTCTCGATGACCGGCCCTTCACCAGCTTCAAAGTGGAAGGGCAGCCCCATCACTTCCAGGGGAAGCAACAGGTCGGCAAAGATGATCGCCGCATCCACGCCCAAAGCCTCCGCCGCGGTGATGGTGACCTCCGCAGCCAGCTGCGGCGTCTTGCAGATTTCGAGCAGGGAATGACGCTTGCGCACCGCGCGGTATTCGGACATGTAGCGGCCGGCCTGGCGCATGAACCACACCGGGGTGGAGTCGGTGGGGAGGCATCTACAGGCTTTGACAAAGTTGGATTCGGGGGCAGCCACTGCCTCCAATGTAGCATTTCGCCGGCGGAGGCAGCCCGCGAATCACCTCACGGTACCTTGTGACCGCGATCACGGGAGGGGGCGAGGGCTCGAAGGGGTGGCAGCCCGGTCCTGGAAGGAACTAACGCCGCGTTCGCCGGAATGGCAAAGAGGGGGGCGCGGTCTACCGGCTGGGGGGCGAGCCCGAGCCCGCGCAGCCGAGAAGCAGTCCTGACAGCACTGCCGGGGCAAACGATGCGGCATGGGCGAGCGGCAGAAGCAGCAAGCCGAGAGTAGCGGCCAGCACCAGGACGACAGACGGCCTGGCGTAAGTCCGAATGGGCGAGAGTCCTGCGATGAGCGAGCGCGAACTCAACAGCAGGAAGTCACGCGTGAAGGGCAGCGGCCAGAACAGGCGCGCCAGGTAGACCAGTATCGCGCCCTCGACAAATACGAGCGCCGAGACCAGCATTCGCCTCGGCGTGCTTTCGAATTGGGCTGCCGGGATCATCATCGCGTCTCAAATACAAAAACACGAAAGCGCAGTGGAAGTTGCGTGCAGGCGGAAGTTGGTTTGCGTCAGGAGTGAGGAACGAGGACGAAGAGGGCAGATGGTCAAGCAGAGGCGCGAACCCAACTCTTCTACATCCCAACCGCTAAAGCCTGGTGGATTGCGGGCTCGGGATTGTGCCGCACCTCCAGGGCTTCGCGCGGCATTCGCTTCTCGAACTGCCGAAGAGCGCGACTCACGGCCTCACGCTCGGCGGAATCCCCCGGCGATTGAAGGAGAGACTGAGACTTCAACAGACAGGCATAGGCCAGGCGAGCGGGATACTTGTGCGCGCTCAGAAATTGCGCGTAGTTGAACCAGTCCGCGGCCTCGCCTTTGGCATCGCCGGCGTTTGCATCCAGCTTAAGCGTGCGCTGGTACAACGCAAGCGCTTCCGCCGTCTTTCCCTGCCGCGCCCGCACATCCGCTTCGCCGGCAAGAGCAACGCTCTGCAGCTTCGCCTGTCCGCTCTGCCCTGCAATCCGGGCCGCCAGATCGTACGAATCCGCAGCCTGCTCCTCGCGCCCGACGAGCAGCTGGCACTTGGCCAGCCGGAAGAGGATCGGCGCCACCGTTTCTCCCGGAGGACGCTCGGTCGCGCCCCGCTCGGCGATCTTCTCCAGATAAATCACGTAATGCGGAATCGCCTGTAGCGGCTGTCCACGTGATTCCAGCGCCTCGGCGAGGTAGAGGTGTGCCACGAGTTGCGATGGATTTGCCGCCAGCGCCCGCTGCCAGCTTGCGACGGCCTCATCGTCGTGTCCCAGCTCCTTCGCCAGCAGGCCATGATTCAACAGTAGATCGGAGTCTTCAGGATTCGACACAATCCACTGCCGCGTGAATGCATAGGCCTCCTGGTAACGGGCCTCAGCGGTAAGGTGACGGAGCAAGGCGTTGCGCGGCACGGGATTGGTTGGGGCGGCAGCGAGGGCGCGCTTCCACGCCGCGACCGCGCTGTCGCTGTCGCCGAATTCCAGTTCTTTGGCGGCGATGCGCATCTGGAGGGACGCATCCACCGGGTTCAGGGCGGCAGCACGGTAGAGGCCCGCCAGCGTTTTATCTCCCACCGCTTCGACATAGCGCGTCTGATCCAGCGCGGCCCAGATCAGCAACAACAGGGCGGCGCCTATACGCAGGGCACGGGCCTGACGGGTGCCGCCCACCAGCCAGCGCGCCGTGGCTCCCAGACCAAGCCCGGCCGCCTGCCCGCTTGCCTTAACGCGCTCCTGCGAATTCAGGAGCAGGCTGGCGATGCGGCTGTCGCGAAGCTTCCAGATGGCGCCGTCGAGGATGAAGTGGTGAATGTTCACCAGGGCGGTGAAGATCAAGACACTGGCGCCGAAATCGACATGAAAGAAGTAGCTTGCCAGCCAGGGACCGGGAATGAAGAGGGCGATGCCACCCACGATCATCAGGGCGAAGTAGCGCAGCGGCTGCCACGCCGGCTGATCCGCCAAGTCCTTGTCGCGGGCCTCGCGGCGGGCGTAGTAACTGGTGATCCACAGATATTGCGCGGAGTGCATCACCGCCAGCACGCCCGTGCTGTAGCGGCTCTGCGGCACCTGCCAGCCCTTGATCAGCGACAGCAGGGCAGGCAGCAGGAACCAGGCGAATTGCGTCGATAGCAGGGTGAGCGAGGGCAGGAGCGGGCGCAGGCTGGTTCTCCTGATCAAGCCCAGCGTGCCGAAGCCTGACAGGAGCAGAAAGGCGGCGCCCAGCAGCAATTGTCCCCAACCGCTTATCGCGGCAGGGATGCCGAGCGAAACGAACAGGGGATCCGTCGAGCGCCCGGTATGAAACGTCAGGAAGAGAAGCAGATAAGACGCGACGAAGGCCCAGTGGAGCGCGCGACGCTCCGCCGGCGAGGGCTGCGCGCCTGAGCGCCGGGCGAACATCATCAGCAGGCCATAGTTTTGCCCGGTGTAGTGCCACGGGCTCCAGGTCAGGTAAAGGGTGAAGATCCAGGGAAGCAGGCGGGGGAACCCGTGCAACAAAACCAAGGTCAGCGACACTAGCAGGGTGATGTGCACGGTAAAGATGCGGTATTTCTCAAACTCCTGCCGGGTGTGATACGTGCGGTAGAGCGTGGCCATGTAGTGGGGATAATTGAAGAACAGAGCCAGGGCGTAAAACGCGATCGACCAGGAAATGGTGTGGGAGGCCGCTCCGGCGTAGGAGAGCAGCAAAAGGGGAACGGACCAGGCGCCGCATCCCACGGTCTCATCCAGCCACGGATTGTAAATCCACGGCGCGGTTTGGCCGGAGACAGTTGCGCTGCTCTTGCTCAAGCTTCCGATCCTCGCGAGACTGGCTGGGAAATTTGCGTGCTTCCGCGCGGATTATATGTGGGCAGGCTGATGCGCCCGGCTATCCGAAAGGGTACGTCTGAAGGTAACGGGCGCGCATCCTGCAGGTATCCCATCCTGCATTGATTTTGGCTGCGGGCTGGGGAAGAATGGCGGGACTTCTTACCGCGGATAGAGCGCAATCGAAACCTTCGAGGCACTGGCGAACGATCGCAACTGCAGCGCGGAAGACGTCTGCCAGGAATTGGCGCGCATGTTCCAGGTTCGCAAGACGGAAGTGGCGCTGCTGGCTATCCAGGGCAGATCACTGAAATTCCTTTTCCCCGCCGAGTTGCGCAGCGCCGGATCGATTCCCCTCTCCAGTTCTGCCGTGGCCGCCAAGACCGCGCAGACGAAGAAAGCCGAGCGCTACAACACCTTCACCAACGTCAAGCACAGCAGCGTGTTCGAGATGGTGAGACTCGGCACCGGCGAGGAAAGCCCGGACACGCAGGTTATTCAAAAGCTGATGACGGCGCCGATACTGGATAGCGGGGGGGAAGTGTGGGGTGTGATCCAGATCTCGCGCAAGGGGGCGACTCCCGCAGCCGCCGGCCCGGATTTCTCGGAAGCAGACCTGGAAAAGCTGGAACGCAGCTGCCAGTCGGTCGCCAAGGTAATGCCCAGGCTGGAACCCATTAGCCGCTAATACCTGAGCCGGGAACCGCGGCTCGCGACACCCTCGCGGGCGGTGTCAGGCCTGAAGCACCTGATGACAAATTGGGGAGGTAAAAGAACTGGCGGAGAGGGGGGGATTCAAGCTGTGCGTCTTCGCTGACTCGCAATGCTTTCTTACAGATGGGCGATTTTGTCTAGTGTTTATGCGGATTTGGAGCGTTTTACTACTTCGGCTGCCGTATGCTCCCGTATATCCTCGAATGCCCTATTTCTGAGAAATCTAGTATCACTGGTATCACCCATTCGCTAAACAGGCGCGACATCATTTGGCTACTTTTCTCGCCCCAGGGCTGTCCGTGAGCCTCGCCATCCGCTACTTTGTTGGTCTCTCCCGGAGCAGCCTTTATTGCTTGGAACGCGCTCCAGCTTTCAGGTTTTTCATGACGTGCTCAAACTGCGTGCCGTAGCAAGCAAAACATCTACTCCCGCCGTTACATCGGTGATCTACGAGGAAAAGCAGGCGTCGTGAGAGGCTGACAGCAGGGCAAGCCTCGATGGTCTGGA
>DATHDM010000172.1:0-12485 GCA_035319065.1 Terriglobales bacterium | reverse complement strand
GTGCTGCAAACCACGGCCGGCAAGATGATCTTCGGCAAGTTTGATGAACGGGGTCCCGCGCTACAGCCGGTCCGCCCTGCCGAACCCGCCAGAAAGCCGGCCGTGCAGAATTCAGCCACCCCCGCCGCACCCGCGGTGGCTGCCGAGCGCCCTCCGGAATAGCAGGCGTCGCCTGCGCATCACAAGAAGAAGTCGTATGGGATGGCAACGACATCTGCGCCGGAGGCTTCCCGCGTTAGTCTGTTCGCAGGCCGAGTGTATTGATGCCATATTCAATACCCGCATCCATGGCATTCGCTATCTGGATCCCGTCAGAATGTGCCGAACTCGCAGAGACCCTTCGACTCGAAGCCCCAACCAAGCTCGGCACGACAGCCGAAAATCTATGTCTAAATTGCCTGATGTCTTTCCGATCGATGCGTTACCCTATCCCCCGCCATGAAAGCCTTATTCGCCGCCTTCTTTCTCTCTCTGCCCCTCTTCGCCCAAACCACACTCTCCCCTGAAGTGCGCGCCTTTGTCTCGCTCGACGCACCGATCATCGTTTTCACTGGCGTTCGCGCCGTCGACGGCACCGGCGCTCCCGCCCGCGAGGATCAGACCGTCATTCTGAGTGGAGGAAAGATTCAATCCGTGGGTCCCACCAGGAAAACCGACATTCCCGACGGGGCGCGAGTCCTGGACCGCAGCGGCTATACCGTGATTCCCGGGCTGGTCGGCATGCACGACCACATGTTTTATCCCGCGGGACGCCGCATGCCGACTTACAATCCCCAGCCCTTCAGCTTTCCCCGGCTCTATCTCGCCGGCGGCGTCACCACCGTGCGCACCACCGGCTCGGTGTCCGGGGTCTCCGATCTCTCGCTCAAGCGGGAGATTGACGCAGGCCGGGTTCCCGGTCCCAGGATGCACGTCACGGCTCCTTACCTGGAGGGCCCCGACTCCTACACCGTGAATATGGGCGAGCTGAAGGATGCCGACGACGCGCGCCGCACCGTAGCCTTCTGGGCAGAGAAGGGCGCAACTTCTTTTAAAGCCTACATGCACATCACGCATGATGAGCTGGCGGCTGCCGTGGACGAGGCTCACAAGCGGGGTCTCAAGATTACCGGCCACCTCTGCTCAGTCGGCTTCCGCGAGGCAGCGGCTTTGGGCATCGACGATCTCGAGCATGGCCTGGTGGTGGACACGGAATTCACTCCCGGCAAGCAACTCAACGCCTGTCCAGATCAGAAACCGGCGCGCGAGGCTCTCACCCGGCTGGAGGTCAGCGGGCCGGAGATCCAGCAGACCATTCGCGAGCTGGTAGCGCACAAGGTGGCGGTCACATCGACGCTCTCCATCTTTGAAACCCTCGTGCCCAATCGGCCGCCGCTCGAGCAGCGAGTGCTCGACGCCCTCTCGCCCGACGCCCGTGTGGACTATCTTTCGCGCCGCGCCGTCATCGGGCAAACGAAGGATTCTCTCTGGCCCGGGCTCTTCCAAAAAGAAATGCAGTTCGAACACGAATTTGTGAAGGCTGGCGGTCTGCTGCTTTCCGGGGAAGATCCCACCGGCTACGGCGGAGTGCTCGCCGGCTTCGGCGATCAGCGCCAGCTGGAATTGCTGGTGGAAGCGGGATTCACGCCCCTGGAGGCCATCAAGATCGCCACCTATAACGGGGCGCAGTTCCTGGGCGTGCTCGACCGGGTGGGGACCATCGCCCCGGGCAAACAAGCCGACTTGCTGCTCGTCAAGGGCGATCCCTCGCGTGACATTCACGACATCGAGCACATCGAAATCGTGTTCAAGGACGGAGTCGGCTATGACCCCGGCAAGCTGATCGACTCCGTCCGTGGTTCCGTGGGAATGCAGTAAACACGCCCGCGCCCTCTTGCGCGGCTTGGCCTCTGGGCTTCCAGCCTACGGCAGCGACCCGATGATCTTGCGGTAGTCGCCTTCGCCGAAGGCGCGCAGCGTCTCAGTGCGGACCGCGCCGCGCGACCCCAGGGCAAGCAACCCGCGCGCCATGGCGGCGTCATCCTTTGCTTCCATGATGACGACCAGGTCGTGGCGGCCCATCGTCAGATAGAACTCTTTGATTTCCACGCCCAGTTCAGAGAACGTCTTCTTGACTGCGTCCAGCCGCTTGGGACTGCCCTTGACCTCCTCGATACCCTTTTGGGTCCAGTTGAACAGACAGACGTAGGTGGGCATAGCACGCCTCCTCGGGAGATGCTCGACTTTTGGCCCGGGAATTGAGGGGCCGGAGTTTACCTGCCGGAAAGGGCTCTGGCAACAGCGCTCTGAGCAGCACAAATGCGCGCCGCGGCCGGGCTCAGCGAGCAAGGCGCTGACTGCGCCTTAGCTCCTGGAAAATTCGCTGTTGTGGCGGCTGTAGAAGAAATAAATCAGTAGGCCGAGTCCCAGCCAGACGAAGAATCGCACCCAGGTGATGACGGTGAGGCCAGTCATCAGGCCTCCGCACAGCACCACAGAGATCAGCGGGAACAAGGGCACCAGCGGCACGCGGAAGCCGCGGGGACGCTCGGGCTGCGTGCGGCGAAGCAGGATCACTCCCATCGACACCAGCACGAAGGCGAACAAGGTGCCAATGTTGGAGAGATCCGCGGCATCTCCGATGTCCACAAAAGCGGCCGGCAAGCCCACCGCGAAGCCTGCGATCCACGTCGACCAGTGCGGGGTCTTGAAGCGCGCGTGCACAGTGGAAAATATCCGGGGAAGCAGGCGATCGCGGGACATGGCGAACCATATGCGCGTCTGGCCATACTGGAAGCATAGCAGCGACGACAGCATGCCCATCAGCGCCCCGATGATGATCACCGTCTGGAAGATCGGGCGCGCCCCCAGTTGTTTCAGTGCATAGGCGACAGGCGCTTCCGCGGCAGCGCCTTCCCCAAAGGTCGTGTACTTCATCATCCCCAGCAGCACGACGGCCACACCCACATAGAGCACAGTGCACACAATAAGTGACGCAATGATGCCGAAAGGAATGTCTTTCTGCGGATTGCGGGCCTCTTCCGCAGCCGTGGAGACCGAATCGAACCCGATATAAGTGAAAAAGATGATGGCGCCGCCGGTCACGATGCCGGCAAACCCGGAAGGCGCGAAGGGGTGCCAGTTGGCTGGCCGAACCAGCATGCCCCCGACAATCAGGAAAACGAAGATGGCGGCAATCTTGATCGCCACCATGACGTTGTTGGTCTCGGCGGATTCGCGCACCCCGCGGATCAGCAGCACGGTGAGGATCATCACCACCAGGAACGCGGGCAGGTTGAAGTAGGCGCCGGTCCAGTGGCCCGAGGCCCAAACCGCACTGGACCATTTGTCCGGAAGCGCCAGGCCGAAGGCTGCAAGCTGGGCCTTCAGATATCCGCTGAAACCGACCGCCACCGCGACGTTGCTGACCGCATATTCCAGGATGAGGTCCCACCCGATGATCCAGGCGAAAATCTCCCCCAGCGTGGCGTACGAGTAAGTGTAAGCGCTGCCAGCGATGGGAATCATCGAAGCCAGCTCCGCATAGCACAGGCCCGCGAAGCTGCAGGCGACGGCCACCAGCACGAAGGAGATGGCGATGGCCGGACCGGCGGGCGGCCGGCCGTGCATCATCACACCCGCAGAGTTGCCGTGCTGGAACAGGTTGAGGATCAGGTCCAGCACCTGGGCGTGGAGGATCGAGGGTATCTCGAAGTGCTCGCCCGCCGCCGCGGTTCCCGTGAGCACGAAGATGCCCGAGCCGATGATCGCCCCGATCCCCAGTGCGGTCAGGCTCCACGGACCCAGGCTCTTTTTCAGACGATGTCCTTCTTCTTTCGATTCCGCAATCAGGTTGTCGATGGACTTGCGGGCGAAGAACTGGTTGCGAGTCTGCGGCCGGTCGTTGATCGCGGTTCCGCGTGCCAACAGTGAGTCCTCAAATAACGGTTTACGGCTAGGTCCGAGCCTCAGCTCCGAAGCGCCGCGGTCCTTGGTGCCATCCCCGCTTCAGCATGACAAAAGAAACACCCAGCCGCCAGCAAAAACTGACGGCTGAGTGCCAACTGAGTGAAACCCGTGAGCGCGCTAGCGTTTGGCCTGGCCGCGGGCCATCTTCTTCACCTTGCGCTTCATTGAGCCGCGCGGAGTGGTGCGCTTGGCCAGAGGCTTCTTGGCCTCGGCCTTCTTGCGCGCCGTGCGCTTGGCTTTCTTGCGTTCGAGCCTGTTGGTTATCGATTTGGTATTCATGAGTGCTGTAATTTCTCCGTTCGTCTAGTGGTCTGGTGGAACTGCCCTTCGCGGGAAAATGGGAACCATCCTTCGGGGCTGGAGGGCCGCCAGCGACACCCGATCAACAGCTTTCCAGTTGCGCGTACTTCTCCACCAGCTTCTTCACGCCGAAGCGTGGGAATTGTACCGTAATCTTCGCATCCTCCCCTTCGCCCTCGCGCTTGTACACGGTGCCCTCGCCGTACTTAGGATGGCGGACCCGCTGGCCCGGGCGGAAGCCGCGCTTGCCGCTAACCGGCTCCACTTCCATCTTAGGGCGCGTGAATTTCCTCCCTCGCGAGGCGAAGAACTCGGCGATGTTGTCGATGGAGTTGTAAGTCGGCCCCGCATAGGAAGAAGATCGCCGCGGGGGCTGGGTTCTCGCGCGCGGAACCCGGCTCTGATCCTCGTCCTCATACGCATAATGGGGAGTGCCAAAATCGTGAGCGTCGCCAGGCGCATAGTGCTGGTCGCGGTCAGGCACGGCAGCCACGTGACGTCGCGTCGGAGAGCACAGGTCTTCAAGCAGCGTGGCCGGCACCTCCTCCAGGAAGCGGGAAGGGACGCTGGCCTCCGGCAGGTCTGTCCCGTAGCGGCGCCGGTATTGCGCCCAGGTCAGGACCAGATGATCCATGGCGCGCGTCATGCCCACATAGGCAAGGCGGCGTTCCTCCTCAACGTCATCGGGATTAAGAAAAGTGCGGGAATGCGGAAATAGGCCCTCTTCCATCCCCGCCAGCACCACCAGCGGGAACTCCAGTCCCTTGGCGGCGTGCAGCGTCATCAGCGTGATCTGGGCGCGCTCATCATACTGATCGGCGTCGCTGACCAGAGCCGCGTGATCCAGAAATTCCTGCATGCTCTCGCCCCGGTCGCGGGAATCCATGGCCGCATTCACCAGCTCGCGAAGATTCTCGATGCGCGCCAGCGATTCGGGCGTGTCCTCCTGCTCGAGCGACTTGATGTAGCCGCTGCGATCGAGAAGATATTTCAGCAGCTCCGCCGTGGTGGCGGCGCGCGGCGGCTGGCCCGCCTCGGAGCGCTCGCCCGCCTCGGAATCGCTAGTATCGTCGGCGAGCCCCAGCCACGCCGTGTAGTTGCCCTCCACCAGGGCGCGGCCCCCTTCGATGATCTCGCGGAAGCTCTTCAACGCGGCCACTGCCCGGGGCGGAAGCAGCAGGTTGGAGATCGCATGGCCGGCGGCGCGCCACAGGGAAGCGCCGGTTTCTATCGCCAGCCGGTCGAGCACGTCCGTCGTCCCTTTGCCGATGCCACGCGCCGGAGTATTCACCACCCGCAGGAAGGCGATCGAATCATCCGGATTCTGGATCAGCTTGAGGTAGGCCATCATGTCCTTGATTTCCGCGCGTTCGTAAAACGAAAAGCCGCCCACCACGTGGTATTTGAGCTGGTAGCGGCGCATGGCCTCCTCGAACAGCCGCGACTGCGCGTTGGTGCGGTAGAGCACGGCGGCGCGCGGGCTGTCCACGCCCTGCTGGTGCGCCTGCTGCAGGTAGCGGTTGACGTAGTCGGCGGCGAACAGCGCCTCGTTTTCGCCGTCCGGGGCTTCGTAGTACCCGATCCGTGAGCCGCCCTCGCGCGAAGTCCACAGATTCTTGCCCTTGCGGTGAATGTTGTTGGCAACCACAGACGAGGCTGCCTGCAGGATCGGCTGCGTGGAGCGGTAATTCTGCTCCAGGCGCACGATGCGGGCGTTGGGGAAGTCGCGCTCAAACTCCAGGATGTTGCGGATGTCGGCGCCCCGCCACGAATAAATGGACTGGTCCTCATCGCCTACCGCGCAGACGTTGTGTTGCTCGCCTGCCAGCAGCCGCATGAGCTCGTACTGCGGCCGGTTGGTGTCCTGGTATTCATCCACCAGAACGTATTGGAAGCGGCGCGCGTAGTAATGGCGGACGGCTTCGGAAGACTTCAGCAGCCGTACGGTTTCCAGCAGCAGGTCGTCGAAATCGAGCGCGTTGGCTTTGCGCAATTCCTGGCGGTAGATCTCGTACACGTGCGCGATCTGCTCGGTCTTGGGATCTCCCGACTGCAGGTAAATCTCCTGCGGATCGAGCATGTGATTCTTGGCCCAGGAGATGCGCGACTGCGCCGAGCGCGGCGTGAGTTGCTTGTCGTCGAGCCCCAGGCGGCGGATGGCCGCTTTCACCACCGAGAGCTGATCGGTCTCGTCGTAGATGGCAAAGTCCTTGCGGTAGCCCACGTCGCCGACGCGCAGCGCTTCGATGTCGCGGCGCAGAATTCGAACACACAGCGAGTGAAACGTTGAGACCAGCGGCCGGGTAACGCTGTAGCCACCGACCAGCTTCTCGACGCGCTCGGCCATCTCCTGCGAGGCCTTATTGGTGAAAGTAACCGCCAGGACAGACTCGGGGCGCACGCCCCTCTCCTCCAGCAGGTAAGCGATGCGATAGGTGATCACCCGGGTCTTGCCGCTGCCGGCGCCGGCCAGAATCAGCAGCGGTCCTTCGGTCGTGACCACAGCTTCGCGTTGCTGGGGATTGAGTTGGTCGAGGAAATGCAAGCGAGACCCTGAGTAACAATATAAATGAAGCGGAGCAGGGAATTGGGGAAACGGTAATCGCACCACTCCTGCCTTGATGCCGGCGGATTGGGGCGAACGCTATCCGCGCATGCTGCGCTTCTTCCCCGCCTTGCGCTTGGGAGCGGGCGCCGCGGGTGCCGGAGCAGCCGGGTCGGGCGCGATCTCGTTTGCCGTTACGAACTGCGGCTCGATGTCCACGGGCACCCCCTGCAGCTTGTCGAGCACAGCCTTGACCGCCGGGCGAAGCACAGCCAGGTTGCCCAGCATCCGCTTCGCGCCATCGTAGTCGCCCGTAGCTTCCAAACTGAGCAGGTCATGCGTCAGGTCCCGCACGGCGGGCTTGATCTTCTGGAAATCGACGCCGAAGGTGCCATCGGGACGGCCAACAAATGCGCCCTTGTCCATCAGGTAGTTGAACTGCAGCGCTATGCCCTTCCCATGGGCTTCGTTCAAACCGAAGCGCAGGCTGCGGAAAGCCGACGCAAGGAATGTCGTGTAGAGCTGGCGCTCGGCGGCTTCATCGGCGGGAAGAACGCCGCTGAGTCCCATCTCCTTGGCGTGCTCCATCATGTATTGCAGCGCGAAGAGGCCGGTCACGTCGGCTTTGGCCTCTTCAATCGCACTATAGACCTCTTTCAATTCCAGGCGCGGATTGGTTTCGCGGCCCGCGATGGTGATCTGATGCGGTCCCAGGCCGTGCATCAGCTCGTGCGCAAGAATGTGGGTGAAAAAGGGCTCGAAGCTGACGTCGGCCTGCTGCTGCGAAGCCAGTGCGCGGCGCGCAATGGGAATCAACACGCTGCGGAATTTGGCCTCCTGAATGTTTCTCAGCATCACCCGCTTGCTGCCCTTCAATTGCACCACGCGGTCATCGTTGGGCAGGTTGTAGGCGGCTGACTGCACGCCCTTCTCGCCATCGCCCGCGCTGAAGACCTCGTTTACAACCCGGATGGGCGCCGCCGCGCCCAGCTTGGGAGCCCGGTACTGTGGGTCCTCCGGCAGATTGTCCTCGATCTCCTGCAGGTGCCCGGCGAAGGCGGCGAGCTTGTTGGTCTCCGCGTCGTCACGCAGGTTCACGTAAGCCTCAATCGCCGCCTTGTAGCCGAACAGCTCATCGTTGTACGTCTCGTAGGGTCCGATGGTGATATCGATGGGCGCGTCCAGATCCATCCAATCGATGTCGCTCTGGTAGTAGTCGTTGGAGAGAAACGCCGCCGCGCGCGAGTTCAAAAATTTCTTCAGCGAAGGATTCGGCGTAAGTGCAGCCGCCTCTCTCAGTAGTGCAGCCGCCTTCTCCAGATCGGCCTGGTACTCCTGGTTGTACGGGACAATCCGCAGCTTCCCAGCGGTGTCGCGGCGAATAACGGTGAAAAAGCCGGTCGCCAGCTCCTGTTCGTCCTTGGAAAGGCTCTTCAGCCAGCTCTCGAACTCGGCCTTGCTCATATTTTCCGGATAGAAGTTGGCGCCGGGCAGTTTCACCGGTGGAACGCCAGCCAGGAAAGCCTTGTGCTCATCCAGTTCCGACCAGGGGCCCTTGTTGATCCAGTAATAGCGTGCGCGTGCCTCGCCCAGGGAAGTCTTGTCGGCTTTCACCTTGTCGTACGTCTCGAGGTTGGCGCTCCACAGCTGGCGCATGAACAGGGGGTTCAGAATGCGCGCCGCCTGGATCAGCTTGGCCAGCGCCTGCTCATCGCCGTTCAGCAGCCGGCTGGTGTCCACCCGGATCTGCGTGGGAGCAAAGCGCGCGATCATGCCATTGAGCTGGGCAAGGTTGGGAATGCTTTCCGGCTTGCCTTGAGCCGCGGCCAGCACAAAGGTAAGCAGCAAGAGCATGGGGAGGAGAGTCTTTCGCATAGGCTCCTCGTAACTAGGGACACGCGCGAGCGGTGAAGCGCGATAGTTTACCTTGAGGAAGGAAATGCTTCACTAGCAGCTCAACATTTCAAGTGGCGTGGCCCAGGCCCTCTCGAGCGTGTTCCCCGCGACCTTCCAAGCTTCCCCGCCAGGCATTGGCGATCGGCGACGCGCACCTGATCGAGGGCGGCTTCCGAGAGCCGCTATTTGCCGGATGGAGCTGTTGGCTGCGCCTTCGCCAGCCGCTCCCGCTCGGCCTGGGTCCACAGGCAGACCGCGTTGCGCTGCTCAGCAGAAAGCGCGGCCCCGGAATGCAGCCAGGTGTAGGAGCGCTCGGGCATGCCTCCGTCCGCCACCTCGTCGCAGATGTTCCCCAGCTTCTCCGAGGCGCGGCGCGTGTCGTACTGCCCCCAGTCGGACATGTTGAAGTGCCGGCGGCCTTCGTTGACGTCGTCGATAACCATCCACGACACGGGCGCGACGTTGGAGTACCAGGGCCAGCGGGTGTTGTAGGAGTGGCAGTCGCGGCAGGAATGCTTCAGGATGCCCGCCACCTCCGCCGATGGCTGGGCGTGCGCGAACAAAGTGCGCGCCGGATCCTCTGGGGGATTGGTTTTCTGCGGGCGGATCAGTTGCGCCCCGGCAAGGACGATCACGGCGGCAATCCAGAACTTGGCGGTGCGGCTCATAGAGCGCGAATGGAGATGATTGTCCAAAATTGCCCGCAGGTTGGGAAGTTCAAAACAGTGTGTTCTGGTGCTGGCCGGGTTTGATCCCGAAGTGCTCGTAGGCCAGGTGGGTCACCACCCGGCCGCGGGGAGTGCGGTTGAGAAAGCCGATCTGGATGAGGAAGGGCTCGTAGATTTCCTCGATGGCGTCGCGCTCTTCGGCCAGGGCCGCGGCCAGCGCGTCCACCCCCACCGGACCTCCCTGGTAGTTCTGGATGATGGTGAGCAGCAGCTTGCGGTCGAGGGCATCGAACCCGTGCTTGTCCACTTCCAGCATCTCCAGGGCAGCCTGGGCAGTAGCTTGGTCGATGGCGCCGCCCCCCCGCACTTGGGCGTAGTCGCGCGCCCTCCGCAGCAGGCGATTGGCTATGCGTGGTGTGCCGCGGGCGCGCGAGGCGATCTCGAAGGCGCCTGCCTCGTCGATGGCCACCCCGAGAATTTCCGCCGAACGCTTGACGATGATCTTCAAATCCTCGTGCGTGTAGAACTCCAGGCGCAGCACGATGCCGAAGCGCGAGCGCAGTGGAGCGGAGATCAGCCCGGCGCGGGTGGTGGCCCCGATGAAGGTGAAGGGCTTGACGTCCATCGTGTGGGTGCGCGCCGCCGGACCCTGGCCGATCATGATGTCGAGCTTGTAGTCCTCCAGCGCCGTGTAGAGGAGCTCCTCCAGTACGGCCTGCAGGCGATGGATTTCGTCAATGAACAGCACTTGCTTCTCGCGCAGGTTCGTCAGCACGGCGGTCAGATCGCCCTTGATCTGCAATGCCGGACCGGAGGTCTGCTGGAACCCGACCCCAAGCTCGTGCGCGATGATGGTGGCCAGCGTAGTCTTCCCCAGTCCCGGCGGACCGTAAAGCAGCACGTGATCCAGCGCCTCCCCGCGCGAGCGCGCTGCCTGGATCGCAACCGCCAGGTTTTCCTTTACCTTGGCCTGACCGATGAACTCGGGCAATCTCTGGGGACGAAGCTTGAGGTCGAAGGAGGCGTCGTCTTCGACGGCAGCGGCCGAGACGATGCGTTCGCGGTTCTCCTGGTCTGGGATCGGGGAGGCCACTCAGCCGGATACTAAGCTGAAATCCCGCTGGTGGCAATTGTGAGAATCGAGTGAGCCAGCCTCACGCACTTGCCATCTTGAGCGAGGACGCGGAGTACTAGCCCCGTCCGATTCGAAAGACCCGGCGTTTTTCGGGTGCGATCTGACTTACGGTTCGGAGCGGGTGGCGCCCACCTCGGCGATGACCTCCTGCTCCACCGCGGTCGAGTCCTCGTAGGTCACGCGCATCAGCCGCACCCGGCTACCGCGGTTCTGCGCCAGTCCCTGCGCCAGGCTGAGATCGTGAAACGTGGCCAGCAGTTCCCAGCGGTTCCCGGTCTGATGCATGATCTCGTATTGCTGAAAGCGAGCCATAATGGTTTCCTTCCGCGCTTGCATTCCCGTCAACAGACGAAGCGGCGGCTGAGCCAACTGTGAAGTGCGACGGGCGGGTACGCAGTCTCGCTCGGGGGGAGGGGATATTCTCCCAAGCCTCGGGCAAAGGCAATAGCGTACTGAAGGACATGCCCGTTAGCTGTCTGGTTCGGCCCCGAGGCGGCTACTCCTCTTCCTCCGGTACCCCTCCGCGCTCCGCCTTGGCCTGGGAAATGATCTTCTCCTGCTGCAGAGCCGGCACGATGTCGTAGTGATCCATCTCCATGTTAAAGCTGCCGCGGCCCTGCGTCATGGAGGTCAGATCCACGCCGTAGCTGAGCATCTCCGCCATCGGCACCTCGGCCTTGACGATGGTCTTGCCCCCCTTGTTGTCCATTCCCTGAATGCGGCCCCGGCGGCTGTTGAGGTCGCCCATGATGCTGCCTGCGAATTCATCCGGCACGGTGATCTCCACCTTCATGATGGGCTCCAGCAGGGTGGGCTTGGCCTGCTCCATGGCCTTGCGGAAGGCGATGCGCCCGGCGGTCTTGAACGAAAGCTCGTTGGAATCGACCTCGTGGTAGGAGCCGTCGTAGAGCACGACCTTGAAGTCCACCACCGGGTAGCCCGCGAGGAAGCCGCGCTGCGCCGCCTCCACGATGCCCTTCTCCACCGCCGGAATGAAGTTCCTGGGAATGGCGCCGCCAAAGATTTCATTGACGAACTCGAACTTGCCGCCGCGGGGAAGCGGCTCCATCTTGATCTTGCAGTCGCCGTACTGGCCATGGCCGCCGGTCTGCTTCTTGTGCCGTCCCTGGACGTCGGCGCGGCCGCGGATGGTCTCGCGATAGGGCACCTTCGGCGCCTTCAGCACGACCTCGGTGTGATAGCGCTTCTTGAGTTTGGAGACCACAACCTCAATGTGCTGCTGGCCGGTCCCGGCTATCAGGAATTCCTTGGTCTGCTCGTCGCGGAAAAAGCGCAACATGGGATCTTCTTCCATCAGCTTGTGGACTCCGTTGCCCAGCTTGTCTTCGTCGGCGCGCGTCTTGGGCTCGATGGCGAAGGTGATGGCGGGCTCGGGCAGGCTGACCTCGGGATAGCGGATGGGAGCGGCCTTTTCTCCCAACGTATCGCCGGTCAGCGTCTCTCGCAGCTTGGCGACCGCGCCGATGTCTCCCGCGCGGAGTTCGTTCACCGGGACCGCGTTCTTCCCCTGCATGATCGACAGGTGCGCCAGCTTTTCCGAAGAGTTGCGGTTGAAGTTCTGCACCGTGGCGTCGTTCTTCAGCATGCCGGAATAGACCTTGAAGTAGGAGATTCTGCCGGCGAAGGGATCGTTCAGCGTCTTGAACACGTATGCCGAAACCGGCTCGGTGTCCGCCACCTTGCGCGAGGGAGGCTCGCCGTTATTGGGCGAAGGCACACCCTTGACCGTGCCGCGATCGCTGGCTGCGGGCAGAAATTCGGCGATGAACTCCAGCACGCGATCGCTGCCGATGTTGCCCAACCCCGAGGTGTAGAGCACGGGGAAGATACGGTGCTCGCGAATCGCATCCCGCAACCCGGGAATCAGATGCTCTTCGGGGATCGTGCCCTTGTCGAAGAATTCCTCCATGAGGGCGTCGTTGCCTTCGGCGATCATCTCCACCAGCTTTTCGTGGCCGGCCTTGGCGGCCTC
>DATHDM010000171.1:0-12837 GCA_035319065.1 Terriglobales bacterium | reverse complement strand
TTCTTGATTCTGGGCTGGATTCTCTACCGCTGGAAAATCTTCGTTAAAGTCTGAAATCCTCGCAATTCATCCGGTTTGGTCCACTTTAGGCATGTAGCGGCTAGAATTCCGGATATCAGGCCTTGGCTTGAGCCTGATAGTCGAACCCCATGGACCACGTTTATCACCCTGGTTCCCCCGCGATTTTGGTGTGGAAAAGAGCCTTCCCGCCAGGATCCCCGCCAGGGAATCCGGGACCACTCTGGTTAGCTCTTCGAGCTCAGCAGACTACTTTCTTGTCCTGACTCCCTTGAAAATGAACTGGCGTTGACCACTTTTATGGTCTGAAGCGGTCCGTGGGAGGTGTTTACTGACTTGATTCCGGCTGCTTCACCTTCCCAGTTTCGAGCCACCCGAGCAGGAGCAGGCGGCCTGAGGACTGGGGAACGAGCATGGGTTCGCCCCACCGGAAGCCGGGCAGGAGCTGCGCAATGCGATCGGCGCCAGCGGCGCCGATCAGGAGGGCAAGAGCTCCCGCGCGGCCAACCTCATTTTGATCCTGGCGCACGAGACGCGCGGCAACGGGAAGAACCTCCTCGAAGCGCTCGACAGCTCGCATGGTGACCAGGTCGGCCGCAGGGGTGGGATTCGCCGCCATCTCCTCGGCGCGGCCGGCGAAGACCTCGGCGCCGGCGAGATCCAAGGCGCGGATGACCTCGCGCAGAAATATCGCTTTACGATATTGTGCCTCGACCAGGGTGAGCCGCACCCGCGGCCGGTAAAGCTTAAGCGGCAGCCCGGGAAAACCCGCGCCCGAGCCCACGTCCACGCAGGTCACTTCCCTGCCCGCTGCGACCGCCTGCCCAGCCAGGAAAAATGACTCCCCGAAGTGCCGGGTGATGATCTCGGCGGGATCGCGCAGCGAGGTCAGGTTCATCTTCGCGTTCCAGCGCAGGAGCAGGTCGAGGTAGGTGGAAACCGCCGTCAGCTGCGACGAGTTGAGCGGGCTGTCGCCCAGAAAAGGACCCAGCAGCTCGGCGATGCGGGCGGCATCCATCGAATCAATGGTAATCGGCCGAGTTGCAGGCGGGGAATCTGAGCAGCAGTCAGCAGCCGGCTCCCAGTGCTGACGGCTGAGCGCTGTTGTCTAAGCTTCTAGCTCTTCGCCCAGGTCCACGCCGTTATGCGCCAGCCGTTTGCGCCTTTTTGCAAGGTGATCGTCAGGATCGAGCCGGCTTCCTTCATCACCTGCCCTTTCTGTTTGAAGACATAGTTCGCCGGCACGACCACATAGGCGCGATCGCCCGCGATGTCCACGTGTTTGGGGGTGCTGAGCGTGACGACTCCATCGCTGACGTCGTTCTTCTTGCTGTCGGCATCGTAGTCGCCGGCCCACTTGGCGCACGCTCCGGCTCCGTGCCACTGGTAGGGCGGAAATTCGTCGATGATGTAGGTTTCTTCCGCGCACGCCCCGAGCGCCGAGGTCACGTCGCCCTTGTTGAAACCGTCCACAAATTGGTGAACCGGCGCCATGACCGCCGCCTTCTCTCGGGAGATACTCGCGGCGCCAGACTTTGAGGCGGGTTTAGCGGAAGGTTTTGCGGGCGCCTGTGCGGTGGCCGCAACCGGAATTCCGACCACCAGCGCCAGCGCCACGAGCAGTCTGTACATGTGTTCCCCCTGTCGTTTGAATTGGATTTTTCGGGAGCAATGTAGCAGCAATGGGCATGGGTGGCCAGGAAAGTTGATTCAGCAGCCAGCATTCAGCAGTCCATGCTTATTTCTCGAGCAGCACGATTTCCGGAGCCAGTTTGCCGTTGTATACGCGAATGCGGGCTACAGAGACCGGCAGGCGGAAGCGCCGCGGTCCGGCGCTGCCTGGGTTGAGGTAGAGCACGCCGCCGCGAATTTCCTGCTTCGGGACATGCGAGTGCCCGCTGATGACGCCTGCAAACCCGGCCGCCTTCGGGCTGAGATCCATGGCCTGCAAGTTGTGAAGCACATAGATGAGTAGTCCGGCAAAATCGACCACCGCGGTCTCAGGCAGCGCCTGCGCCCAGGGCGCCTTGTCGATGTTCCCGCGAATGGCGGTAACCGGAGCCACCTCGGCAAGGGCGGGAAGAATTTCCGGGCTGCCGATGTCGCCCGCATGGATGATGCGCTCGCAGCCGCGGAGCGCGTCCAGAACCTCCGGACGGAGCAGGCCGTGCGTGTCGGAGATCACGCCAAGCGTGGGCACGGCGAGATGGTACCAGCGGGGTTGCAACCGGGAATCGGGTAAGTTGTAATCGGGCCATTACAAGGGGTGGTCAGTCCGCGGCGGGGAAGGCAAGAACGTGGCACGCGCAGAGAAAAGGGCGAAGGCCAAGCCAAAAGGGAAGCGCTGGATCGCCCGTGTGAAGACGGTCTCAACCTATCCCCCGGAGGGACTATTCACCCGCAGCGCAAGCACGATCGCGCGCACTCTGGCGTCAAAAGAAGTTTCCCCCAAGGGACCGGGCTCGGGCATGCGTATGCTTACCTACTTCATCAACCGGGCTGGGAAGGGCCTGAGCGCAGCCCGCCGCGCCGAACTTGAAAAGGCCAAGGTGCTGCTCCACTGGCGGGTCGAGGCAGAGAGAAAGAAACGCCGCCTATGAAAATCGGCGATTGCCATTTCTCCTGAGTCCGCTCTGCCTC
Source organism: Terriglobales bacterium (assembly GCA_035319065.1). Lineage (GTDB taxonomy): Bacteria > Acidobacteriota > Terriglobia > Terriglobales > Acidobacteriaceae > DASPRM01. Next base: position 10,179 of record DATHDM010000171.1, on the reverse strand, counting down.
CTTCTTACTCTCTATAATCGTTGTCGATCCTCGTTGCGCCAGGAGCGTACCCATGGCGGCGCCAACTTCTCCGCGAACTGAGCCGACTCTTGACTGGAATGCCTACCTGGAAGACTTCCGGTTGGCTGGGCACCAGGCAGTGGACTGGATCGCGGAGTTCCTGAAGCACGTGCGCGACTACCCCGTGCTGCCGGCGGTGAAGCCGGGCGAGCTGGTGGACGCGCTGCCGAAATCCGCGCCTGAGCAGGGCGAGAGCTACGACGACATCCTGCGCGATTTTCAGGAGAAGGTTCTGCCTGCGGTCACTCACTGGAACCACCCCGGATTCCTGGCCTACTTCCCGAATACCGGGTCGGCGCCCGCCGTCCTGGGGGACCTGCTGGCGTCAGCCCTGAACACCAACGGCCTGCACTGGAAGACGTCTCCGGCGCTGGTCGAGCTGGAGCAGGTGACGCTTGGCTGGTTCGGGGAGTGGATGGGAGTTCCCGCCAGCTGGTTCGGCATCGTGTATGACACCGCTTCGACCAGCAGCTTTCATGCGATGGCGGCGGCGCGGGAGATGCTGGATCCGGAAACGCGGGTGAACGGCGCGCCTCCGGACCTGGTTCTTTACACCTCCGAGCAAGCGCACTCCTCGATTGAGAAGGGCGCCATCGCACTGGGCGTGGGGCAGAGCCATGTGCGCAAGATCGCAACCGACGCCGAATTCCGCATGCGACCAGAAGCCCTGGCGGCCGCCATCGAGGTGGATCGGAGCCAAGGCTTACGTCCGTTCTGCGTGGTCGCCACGGTTGGAACCACCTCAACCACGAGCGTTGATCCGCTGGCGGCGATCGCGGACATCGCCGAACGGCACAACTTGTGGCTGCATGTGGACGCAGCTTACGCCGGGGTGGCTGCGATCCTTCCCGAGTATCGCTGGATCTTCGACGGCCTGGAGCGCGCGCACTCGCTGGTGGTGAACCCCCACAAATGGCTGTTCGCGCCCATGGACCTGAGCACGTTTTACACCCGGCGGCCGGACATACTGCGGCGCGCGTTTTCGCTGGTGCCCGAGTACCTGACCTCACAGGATGACCCGCGCGCCGTGAACCTGATGGACTACGGCATCCCGCTGGGGCATCGCTTTCGGGCGCTGAAATTCTGGTTCCTGCTGCGCTACTTCGGGCGCGATCGGATTCAGCAGGTGCTGCGCGACCACATCCGCTCCGCCAAGCGGCTGGAGGAGCAGGTGCGCGCCGACCCGCGTTTTGAGGTGATGGCGCCGGTAGGGTTCTCCGCCGTCTGCTTCCGCTACCGGGGAAGCGACGAGGAGAACCGGCACATCCTGGAGCGGGTGAATGCCTCGGGAAAGTTTTTCATTTCCCATACCGCGCTGCACAACCGGGTGGTGCTGCGCATCGCCATCGGCAACCTGGGGACGACGTGGGACGACGTGCAGGAGTGCTGGCGGGTGGTGCAGGAAGCTGTGAGCGGCAAATTGTGAGTTGCAAGTCAGCGCTCAGCATTTCGCAAACCAATACCAGGCTGACTGTCGAATGCGGAGTGCTAAGTGCTGACGGCCGCCTTTCGCGCCTGAATCTCGATGTACACGTTGATGAGCGAGACGGCGGCGGGCGTGACCCCGGGGATGCGGCTGGCCTGGCCGATGGTCCGCGGGCGCACCCGTTCGAGCTTCTCCTTCATCTCGCGCGACAGGCCACTGACCGCGGTGTAATCGAACCAGCCGGGGATATCGCGCTGCTCGGCGCGCTTCAGCCGCTCGATGGCCTTCTGCTGCTGCTCGAGGTAACCGGCGTACTTGATCTCCGTCTCCACCGACTTGAGCTCGTTGCGAACCTGCGAGGGAAGACTCGTGGGAGAAATGCCGGCCGAGGATTCTCGCGCGCAGTCCGGCTCGCCGCTTTGAAAGAGTATGGGCATGAGCTCGCGAAGGATGGGGACCAGGCTCTCGATGGGGAGATCGGGGCGGCGCAGCGCCTGGGCAAGCGAGGCGCCAGCGAGGCTCACGAGCGCCTCATCTTTCCGGGCGGGATCGTTCACGGCCCCGACCCTCTCCTGATGATCCGCCTGAATTTGTTCCAGCATTTCGCGCGTGATGCGCGTGCTCTCCAGAACCTGTTTGAGCGCGGATGTGCGTTCCTGCTTGGCAAGATAGGCTGCCCAGGCGGCGTCGGAGATCAGGCCGACGCGGCGGCCGTAGGGCGTGAGGCGGCGGTCCGCGTTGTCGATGCGCAGGTGCAGGCGGAACTCGGCGCGCGAGGTGAACATGCGGTAGGGCTCGTTGGTGCCCTTGGAGATGAGGTCGTCGATGAGGATGGCGGTGTAGGCCTCGGTCCGGTCGAGCACCAGCGGGGTCTTGCCCTGAACAGCCAGCGCCGCGTTGATGCCCGCCATGATGCCCTGGCAGGCTGCCTCTTCATAGCCGCTGGTGCCGTTGATCTGGCCGGCGAGATAGAGGCCGGCGATCTTCTTGGTCTCCAGGGTGCGCGCCAGTTCCGTGGGATCGACCGAATCGTATTCGATGGCGTAGCCGGGGCGGAGCATCTCGGCGTTCTCCAGGCCGGGAACGCTGGCGACCAGGGCGGCCTGCACATCCACGGGAAGGGAGGTGCTCATGCCGTTGACGTAAATTTCGTGCGTGTTCAGGCCCTCGGGCTCGAGGAAGAGCTGGTGGGTCTCCTTGTCGGCGAACTTGACGATCTTGTCCTCGATGGAGGGACAATATCGTGGTCCGATACTTTTGATCTGGCCGCTGTACATGGGCGAACGGTGCACGTTCTCGCGGATGATGCGGTGCGTCTCCGGCGTGGTATAGGCGATGTAGCAGGGCACCTGCGAGGCGTGGTGAGCGACGCGGCGGGTGCGGAAGCTGAAGGGGGTGGGATCGGCATCGCCGGGCTGCGTCTGGAAGCGCGACCAGTCGATGGTGCGGCCATCGAGCCGCGGTGGAGTGCCGGTCTTAAGGCGGACAACCCGGAAGCCGAGGCGGCGCAGCGATTCTCCCAGCAGCTGCGATGGCGGTTCGCCGCTGCGTCCGGCAGGATACTGCTGCTCGCCGCAGTGGATCAGGCCGTTGAGAAATGTGCCGGTGGTGATAATGACGGCGGCGGCGGTCACCGTACGCCCGTCGCGCAGTTTGATGCCTCTTACGAGCTGGCGCCGGCCGGGCGCGGAGTCTTCCCTGGAGTCTTCCCTGGAATCTTCCACCATCAGGTCCGCCACTTCCGCCTGCTTGATCTTCAGATTGGGTTGCGATTCCAGCACCTCGCGCATCTTCAGGCGGTAGGCTTGCTTGTCGCACTGCGCGCGCGGCGACCAGACGGCGGGGCCGCGGGAGGTGTTGAGCAACCGGAACTGGATGCCGACGGCGTCGGTGACCTCGGCCATGATGCCGCCCAGGGCATCGACTTCGCGGACCAGGTGGCCCTTGGCGATGCCGCCGACCGCGGGGTTGCAGGACATCTGCGCGATGAGGTCCACGTTGAGCGTGTAGAGCGCGGTCCTCAGGCCCATGCGCGCGGCGGCCATCGCGGCCTCGCACCCGGCATGGCCGGCACCGACCACGACGACGTCGAATTTTTCGCTGAACTGCATCGTGACGCTGGTCTTCCGCTTCCGAGAACTGCAGATCGCACGCCTGCTTGCCGCGGGCTCCTGAGCACAAGCATGACGGCGCACGCTCCCACATCGCGGCACCCTTATTTTAGCAATCGCAGGCCGGCTTGTGAGGAATGCGACGCTTCCCGTATAGTGTCGGCCGGGAGCAAATGCGGTGGGAATCAAAATTGATGAGGTGCATGTGAAGGTGGAGAATTTCTGGCACGAAATGCAAGAGCGGATCGCGAGTTACGATCTGCTGGGCCATCCCTTTTATCAGGCGTGGGCGGCGGGCGAGTTGAGCCGCGAGGACCTGCGGCAATACGCGACCGATTATTATCATCACGTGGCCGCGTTCCCGACTTACCTGGGGCAGTTGTATGCGCGGCTCGAGGATGGAGAGCTGCGCCGGGCAGTGCTCAGGAACCTTTGTGATGAAGAGGGTGTAGAGGGGGGCACACAGTCGCCGCCGCACTGCGAGCTATGGCTGGATTTCGCCGAAGGCATGGGCGCGAGCCGCGACCAGGCGCGCCGCTCGCAACCGGTAGAGGAAGTGCGCGGCCTGATCGCACACTTCCGGCGGCTGGCTTCCGAAGCCAGCGCCGCCGAAGCGCTGGCTGCGTTTTACGCGTATGAATCGCAGGTTCCGCGCGTGGCCAAGGAAAAAGCCACAGGGCTGCGGGAGCGTTACGGCGCCGACGCTCGCGCCACCAGGTACTTCACGCTGCACATCGGCGCCGATGTCTATCACTCCCGAGTTTGGAAAGAAGAGCTGTCCAAGCTTATCGCGAGCCAGCCGGAGTTGGCCGAGCGGGCCTTGGCCGCAGCCGAGAACACCGCGCGGGCGCTGTGGCGCGCGCTGGACGGGATCGAGCGGGAACGGCAGGCGCGGTGCGTAGCGGCCTAGAGGAAAGGGCAATCGTGTGGGTTGGGATCGGTAATCCTGCGGCAGCCGTCAGCGCTTAGCGGTCAGTGCTCGCCACACCGCGAGGTCGCCTTCGGCGGCCGAGAGATTACCGGACTGCATTTCAGAATGTCCAAACCTGTTCCCGTCGGAGCGCGAGCTGCAGTCAGCCAGACGGTAGCGCTTGAGCACACGCTCACGCACCGCCATCCCAGCCTGCCGCCGGTACTTTCCACCCCCAACATGATCGAGTTGATGGAGTTCGCCTGCTACCAGGCGCTGCAGCCCTACGCGGAGGGCGACGAGATCACCGTCGGCACCGCCATCCGGGTGGACCATGTGGCCGCAACCAGGGTGGGGACAGTGGTGAAGGCGGAAGCGGTGATGGAGTCCTTCGACGGCCGCTTCTACCAGATGCGGGTGCGCGCCTGGCAGGAGAACGGAGCTGGGACGGTCACCGAGATCGGCCGGGGCACGGTGGGCCGCGCCTTCGTAAGCGTAGGAAAGTTCATGCGTCGGCTGGAAGCCAGGTAGGCAGCAACCAGGAATTGCAGTTAGCTTCTGCCTGAGCGCTGATCGCCGAATGTTGAGTGCTTTTTCTCAATGCCCCAGATGATACGGGTGGCCCTTGAGGATGGTAAATGCACGGTAAAGCTGCTCCAGCAGGACGACCCGGGCCAGCTCGTGCGCCAGCGTCATTTTTCCGAGGGACAACTGAAAGCCGGCGATGGCACGGGCCTGATCGCTGAAGCCGTCGGCCGGCCCGATGGCAAACATCAGGAGCGGCGTGCCGCGATTCTGGTGATCCTCGAGGAAGTGCGCCAGGTCTTCGGATGAAAGCTGCTTGCCGCGCAGGTCGAGGAGGATCAGCAGCGGCCGCGGACTGGACTTGGCGACGTGCTTGAGGAGCGCGGCTTCGCCGGCGAATTCGTACGAATCCGTGGGAGCGTAGCGCGCAAGACGCTCGACATATCCTGCCGTCAGAGATTGGATGGCGGGCTCGCGGGTGCGGCCAATCCAGGCGATGCGCAGTTTCAAGATCAGCGCTCAGCAGTCAGCAATCAGCTTCCAGGAATCCTTGCATGCGATCATAACTGTTTTCGAGATTGCCGCCCAGCCGTCAGGCTCAGGAGCGGGCTGACTGCCGATCGATGAATGCTGCGCGCCGATTGCCCTCTTACTTCGCAGCGAAGCTGCTGCTTACCACGCCCGCGGGCTGCAGTTTAGGCAGATTCTCCAGCGCAGCCATGCCGCGGTAGATCTGATAGAGGGCAAAGCAGTGGAAGGCGATGCCCAGGAAATCGCGCCCCACCACGAAGAGAAGGCAGTCGAAGCCGTACACCGCCATGCCAACGACGAAGGCCCATTTCTTGGGCTTGGTGGCAAAGATGCCAAAGAACACGAACAGGCCGGCCACTACCAGGTCGATCATCACGGCCGGCAGATAGGCCACCGATCCCACCTTGCGCGCAAGGGCGTCCACGATCTGGGTGATGCCCAACCCGAGAATGAAGTGCCAGCGGCTGCCACTGAGCACGACTACCGTGTTGACCAGCGAAAGGGCAGCGATCCAGTAAAACCAGCTGGCTCCCGCTTTGACGCGGGTCTGCGACTGCAGCGCCTGCTGAATGGCGCTCGCGTTGGCAGGGGCGCCTGCCTGAGGTGCGGCAGGCTTGGCCGCAAGAGCCGCAGGCGGCGTGAATACCTTCTGATCGGTAGTAGCCATGGGACCGTCCTTCCGAGCGCCGTCGGGGGAGCGCGCCCCTGGTTGTAAATGTCAAGGCACGGTACCACGACTCGTCCGAAACGCGGCGGTTACCAAGGGGAAAGCACAAGAGGGGCAGGAGGCAGGGATGCCAGCCTCACCCTAAGTCCTGCCGATAGACGATGTTGCACAGCAGCCTGGGTGATGACACTTACGGCAAGAGACCTTATTCCGGGATACCTTTTGAACCCCGCGCAGAAGCGCAGCGTTGCGCCGGTGTTTCGCAACACTACTTCAATCCCCTGCACGCTTCAGGTCAACACTGCCTGCCTGGCGGAGCCCTAGCAGCGGATGATTTTGCAGCCCTGGCGGCTTAAACTCATCCAACCCGTCACCCTGAAGCTGACGAAAGGCGAAGCCTGACCGCTTGGAGCCTCTTACACACTTTCTCACCGGAGCAGTGCTGAGCCGCGCGGGATTCAATCGCCGAACCGCGTTTGCAACCCTGACCATGACGGTGGGCGCGGAGGCCGCCGACATCGACCTTGTGGCCAACCTGCGCGGGCCGCTCTATGGCTTCGCGCATCATCGGGGCATCACGCACACCTTCGTCGGCGTGCCGGTGGTTGCGCTTGCAGTGGTGGCGGGAGTATGGGTCTGGCACCGCTTCCGCCAGCGCTTCTGGCCGCCGAAATACAAACCAGGCTACCCGACAACGCCACGCTGGGGCCTGCTTTACTGCTGCGCGGTGCTTGCTGGACTAAGCCACATCCTGCTCGACTTCACCAACAGCTATGGAGTGCGGCCGTTCGAGCCTTTTTCCTACCGCTGGTATGCCTGGGACATTGTGTTCATCATCGAGCCCCTACTGTATGTGGTCCTGCTGGCGGGACTGGCGCTGCCGGTAATTTTTCGCCTGGTGTCCGAAGAGGTGGGCGCGCGCCAGAAAGGGCCGCCGGGACGCGTGGCCGCGGCGCTGGCCCTGGCGGGCACGGTGGCCGTGTGGGGTGTCCGCGACTACGAGCACCGACGGGCGGTCGCGGCGCTGGAGTCGCGGGTATACGAAGGGGCAGAGCCGAAGCAGGCGGGAGCTTTTCCCTATCCTCTGAATCCGTTTCGCTGGTATGCCGTGGTGGAAACGCAAGACCGGTTCGAGCGCATGCTGGTGAACTCGCTCACCGCTGAGGTCGATCCCGATGAGCGCGCCGAAGCCCGCTACAAGACGGAAGCGTCGCCGGTGACGCTGGCGGCCAGGCAATCGTACCTGGGGCGGATCTATCTGGACTGGGCGCGCTTTCCGGTGCTCGAGGTGGAGAAGCGCGAGCCGCCGCAGCCGGGCTATGTTGTCCGCTTCCACGACCTGCGTTTCATGTATCCAGGAAGCGCGCGCCGGGTGCTGTCTGCCGGGGTGGTGCTTGATCCGGAGTTCCGGGTGATGGAATACCTGTGGCCGGGGCTGGGGGGCAAGGAGTTGGAAGTGGCCCCGAATTGAAGCAAGGCAGCAGTCGAGACGAAGAAGGTGGCAGGGAGAAGCAGAAAGGCGGAGGGCGGGAAGGCAAAGGGCCAAGCCAGAAGCGCTTCTGCCCTTGACGGGGGCGCATCCCGCGCCGGAGAATCAAGTTCCCCGATGAGGTGATCATGCTTGCCTTCCTGTTCGTCATTCTGGCGGTCGCCGTGCGCTTCATCCCTCACCCCTGGACGCTTACGCCAGTCGGCGCCGCGCTCTTGTATTTCGGAGCCCGCGGTCCGCGCAAGCTGGCCTGGATTCCGGTTGTCCTGCTGGCGGCGTCGGACCTGGCGCTGAACAAGTTCGTGTGGGGCTATCCGTTCAAGGCCGATCAGATCGTCAGCTGGTTCTGGTACGCCGGCATTGTCTGGCTGGGTTTTCTACTCAGAAAGAAGATCGATCCCCTCCGCCTGCTGGGCGCGGCCGTGGCTACGGCGGTGTCGTTCTTCCTGCTCAGCAACCTGGGGGTGTGGGCGGCCTGGAACATGTATCCCAAGACGGTTGCCGGGCTGATGGCCTGTTATGCCGCCGGACTTCCGTTTTTCCGCCGCGAGTTGATTGGCGACGTCATGTTCACCGGCGTCTTCTTCGGGATTGGGCACCTGCTGGAGAGCTGGACCACTGATGCTCCCAAAGCCGGCGATCGCAGCGCGGCAGCGTAGCCAAGCATTCGGCAATCAGCAGTCAGTTGTCAGCAGCCGGGATTTCGAGTGGGCGCCCAAGGGTTCGCGCCGTTCGGTTCGGCGCAGACCTGGGCTGTCTAACTGATGAGCGCTTACTGCTGATCGAGTGCTGATTACTGAGTGCTGGTTCCCTCACGCCTCTTCCGTGGAGACTGCCAGCCGCTGGCGGTCTTTGCGGCGTCGCAGTTGTCTCCAGACCACCCATCCCAGCAGGATCGCGGCCGCCAGCGCGCCAAGGGCGAGGGGCAGGTTCTCACGCACCAGCGCGCGCACAACACTGACGGCGTACGGGCCGAACACCAGCACCAGGAAGGAGAGAATCGCGAAGCGAACCACACGCCCGAAGAAGATGGCGAGCAGGAAATCGCGCAGGCGAACCTTAAAGGCGGCGGCTGACAGCACGAAGAGCTTAAATGGAGCCGGCGGCGGCAGCATCGCCGGCAACATCAAGGTCAGAAATTCGTGCTGTTCGAACTGGGCGTGAATGCGCCGGAAGCGCTCGGGGCTCATCTTCTTCTGAAGCAGGGCCTCGCCGCCTGCATATCCGATGGCGTAGAGCACCAGACTACCCAGCGCTGACCCGGCTGAGGCCATCAGAGTGTAGAGCCAGAATCTGTGAGGATGGTAGTGAACGTAGCCGCCGACCACCGCATCCAAGGGCATTCCCAGTAACGCCGCATCGACGGCGGCGATGGCAAATACGCCCCAGGCCCCCAGTGGGCTGAGCAGCGCCCAGATCCAGGCGGAATACTTGGCGAAAAATAGTTTGAGCCGGGTCAAGCCTCGATTGTAAGCGAAGCGTGGGTCGAGCACCATCGGCGGGGACAGGAAGCGCTCATGAGCGCTAAGCGGCGCCGCTTCAACCGCATCAGCGCAGTTCGCAGCCCTCTATCCTCTATCTGTGGGTGGTCTTCCCCTGCAGCAACTCCAGGGCATGGGGAAGGAGGTCGAGGATGGCCGCGAGCGAATCGGTGGCGCCGACGGGGCTGCCGGGCAGGTTCACGATCAGGCACTTGCCGCGGGTGCCGCACACCGCGCGGCTGAGAGGGGCGAAAGGAGTCTTCTTCAGGCCTTCGGCGCGCATGCGCTCGGAAAGGCCTTCCACCAGGCGCTCGCAAACCGCGCGGGTAGCTTCGGGGGTCACGTCGCGCTCGGCCAGACCGGTGCCGCCGGTGGTCACCACCAGTTGCGCTTTCTCGCTGGAGGCGATGAGGGCCGATTCGATGCGGGAGCGTTCGTCGGGAATCACTTGCCGGGCGACGATCTGGAATCCGTGGGCCTCGAGCCTGGCCGCGACCGCCGGTCCGGAAAGGTCGGGGCGTTCCCCGCGCGAGGAGGCATCGCTGATGGTGAGGACGGCGGCGGTCATCGGCATAGGGCAGGCGACACGAACCCGGGGACTAGACTTCGGCCTGTTCCGTCTGATCGCGGTTGGCTTCGTCGAGTTGCCGCAGGCCTTCCATGAGCAGGCCCTGGGTCGAGCGCGTAGTCGTTTGCTCGCTGGTCTGGCCGGCGAAATCGATTTCGAAGTTGCCCACCGTCCACGTCAGGACCTTGTACACCGCCTCATCACCCTTGAGGGCGCCGTAGGTGGCGTGGCTGATCTGGCCCTCGTGGAAATAGAGGCTGCACAATTCGCCACTGTTGGTGAGCGCCAGGGCGCAGGTCTTGCGGCCCAGTTCCAGCGATTGCAGAAGATCGACCACGTTCATCTGCGCCAGGCTGCCGCGCAGCACGGTTTCGCCGGCCGCTTCGCGCGCCATTTTCTCCAGCGCGATCT
>DATHDM010000170.1:0-19650 GCA_035319065.1 Terriglobales bacterium | reverse complement strand
GTCTTGCAGAAGTTGGATCGCACTCTTGGCAGCCCACCTTACAATTTATGGCTCCAGGACAGACCTTTTCTCCGACCTAGAGGGGGGTATTGGAACACCATCGAAGACGATTTCCACTGGCACATCGAAATCCTGCCGCAGATTGTCCGTGCTACCGGGTTCGAGTGGGCCTCCGGCTTTTTCTACAACCCAGTACCGCCGGAAACGGCAGCGCGATGCCTTTCGCCTGCCTGATAGCACACAGGAAAATGCGCCGGGTTGGGTGCCAGGATTGGAAGAAACAAACCCGGCGCGCTCAGTGCTAGATTCAACTGCCCGATCACCTTTTCATTGTCACGCATTGCTCACTCCCTCGCTATCCTCTTCGCAAAATCGACAATGCGGTGAGTTATGATTTCCCTTCTCCGTGAGGTACGTCACAGCTAGTTATCCTTATGCGCAGGAGACTATAGCTGGGCTACAGCCAGGAAGACATGATCGGATTCGGGTTCTCAGCCCGACACTGGCAGCAAATTGAAGCTGGCAGGCCCATTACGGTGACCACACTACTGCGCATTTGCTCTTCCCACCACGTGCGGTTGTAAACGTTCTGGGTCACGTCGACAGTTGAGTGTCCCATGTTGTCCCGCGTCACTTCGGGCCGGACGCCAATACTGCTCATCAGGCTCGAGTGCATGGTGCGAAAGCTTCGGAAATCAACTGAAGTTGGCAATTCAAGCTTTTTGATCGTGGGCTTGAGGTGCCGATTCAGCAGATTCCGCCGGTTCACCGGACCTCCTTTTGCATTGGTGAAAACACAAACTTCCCCGACGCTGAACACTGTGAAGCCTGGGCATCCACTTCTGCTTCTAGAGCTGTACGAAAAATGTGTCAAAACCCCTTCCGTTTAGACCTCTGGAGTTGTTCTTGAGCGAAGAGCAGACTCCCCAAGTTATTGTTTTTTCGGGAAGCGGTCAGAACGAGAAGAGCGTTTAAAGCGGGTGTTTATGCGCCCAAGGCAGGTGAGGGGGCAGGTCAGTACAGGTAAGGTACAGTCTCCATTCCCTGTCCTCTTTGGCCTTCTGTCCAGTAGTTTTGTCGCGGTGGTTTTTCTACCCTGAACAACGAGCACGAGAAAGAGCCCGGCGATGCGGCAGCTTCGTCTCAGGTATGTTGCGATCCGTATCTTAGTCTTAATGGCGCACCGCAAGTCGTCGTGGCGGCGCCAAGGCTGCAGTTGTCGCAGCTTCGTGCATGGCGCTTCTGGCGTCACCTATTTAGTCCGCTTCGTGGCGGAAATCGCAGTTGGAGCCTAGGAAAATGAGACGCAACTGTTCGCATCTAGTCGCCCTCCTCCCGGTGTTGCTACTGGGTTCTACACTTTTGTACGGGCAGGCGTGGTCAGGCATCCTGTCCCCGTCGCGGGCTATTGATTGGTCAACGGCGGGAATTCCTGGTGGCATACCCAGTCGGACAACCATCTGCGCCAATGTGCTAGTAACAGACACGACAGCGCAAATTCAGAGCAAAATGGATGGTTGTTCCCCGAATGGGGTGGTGAAATTCCCCGCGGGGACGTGGACTCTGAGTGGCTCAATCTATGCCAACAAAGGCATCGTGTTGCGAGGTGCTGGGCCGACGCAAACTAGGATCAACCTTCCGGCTGGTGGCGGCAACATCTTTTTGGGGGTGAACGGATCGCGTGCGATAGGCGGTTATCCCCCCAACCTCGGCTCTACCAATTGGACAGGCGGACTTACTAAGGGCAGTACGGTTTTGACTCTAGCCAGTACCGCAGGGGTAGTGGCGGGACAGCGGATTGTTCTCGATCAACATAACGCCTCCTATATATACCCTGATGGCGTCGAAGGACTATGCACCTCCGGTAATAGCTGCGGTCGTAATGATAGCCCCTTACAGTTCTATGGCAGCGAAACCCGGGCCCAGCCCGAGATAGTAGAAATCCAGAGCGTTGACAGTAGCACTCAAATTACTATCAAACCTCCCGGAGTAGCCTACACCCACTCGGCAGGACTTGCTCCGCAAGCGTTTTACTGGAATGTCACTGGGTCGAACGGCCCGGGGAATATCAAATATGCTGGTGTCGAGGACATGACCATCAACGCCAACTCGAATAGCGATGCCGTTAGTATGCCGTTTTGCGATTACTGCTGGGTTAAGAACGTAGCGGTAATAAACATAGCCCGTTCAGCAGTGTTCTTCTGGTGGAGCTACCGGGATGAAATACGAGACAGTTATTTTTCCTCCACGAACACACCGGGTGGCCCGACTCAGTACGGGGTCGAGTTGCTTGCCACCTCTTTTGTTAAGGTGGAAAACAACATCTTCTTCGGTATAACCTCCAACATCCTGCCAGAGACTTCTTACGGACTGGTCGCCGGATACAATTACACACTTAACACGGCTTCAGGAGCTCAATTCGGTAGCATCGAACCCCACTTGTCCCATAATTACCTCCAGCTGTACGAAGGCAACATCGTGGACGAAATCATGTACGACAACAGCTGGGGATCGTCGTCTCAGAATACTTCATTTCGCAACCGCGCTTCGGGAGATGGTGCAAACAAGAACAACTTCCGCGCAGCTATAAAGATCAACGCGCAGAACCACTACATGAACATTGTTGGGAATGTTCTTGGTGATCCAACCTTTCACACTCGCTATCGGTGCGATAACGCAGATACGAACCAAACCGACAACTTTGAGTACGACTTAGGTTTTTGGAACAGTTGTGAAGCCGGTATTGGTGGTACCGACCCCTATGACACCGTGACCCAGAGTAGCTTGATGCGCTGGGGAAACTGGGATGCTGTGACTTACAAAGCTAACGGCAATACAAACGGTGTGCGTTGGTGTACTGGAAGTGGAGCGGGAAATCCTGCCTGTACTGCTGACGAGACAGCGAGCACAGACCCGACCTTTCCCGGCCTAGCGAATCCGAGCACAAGCTTGCCAGCTTCCTTCTATTTAGCCGCCAAACCTTCCTGGTTTGGAAGCGTAATCTGGCCCCCCATTGGCCCTGACGTTGCTTGTACCACGAATTGCATTGCCAATAGCGCAAATCACGCAGCCATGATTCCCGCGCAACTGTGCTATGAGAGCACGGCCAAGGATGGCAATGGATTTCTGACGGCTTTTGACGCCACTGCTTGCTATTATTCCGGCTCGACTGCTCCGGCCGCCCCTTCAGGCCTTACAGTGGTGGTCCAGTGAGCTTGGCCGCAAGTTAAACGCGTGCATTGTTCGAGTGTGCTACCGCCAGCGAATCTAAGAGCTCTTCGAAGGATTTACCGTCAGCCACATTTTTCGATCGGGCGCAAAGCCTGACCGCCGTGTTGACCTGCCCCCCAAATCCGCACATAGCTGAATATGATTTCGTAGTCGCTTGATCGGACCCCTTTTTCTAGCACACTTTCACGGTGAGTTTCCGACAGTTTGTGAGCCTGGAAGATCGCCATTCAGAGCGATCTGACAGGCGAACTCACTCGGCGTTCGTTCTCCCAGAGATCGGTGAGGACGACTCTCATTGTATTCGCGCCTCCAAGATTCGATGACCTGCTTGGCCTCCGCCAAGCTTGCGAACCAGTGCACGTCCAAACACTCCGCTCGCAGCATGCCGTTGAAAGACTCCACGTGCGCGTTGTCGGTTGGCTTCCCTGGCCGCGAGAAGTCGATCTGCACACGGTTGTGATACGCCCAAGAATCCATGATCTGGCTGGCGAACTCCGAACCGTTGTCACAGTACAGGAACTTGGGGACTCCTCGCTCCCCCCGAATCTGATTCAAGGTGGACACCACATCCTCGCCCTTTAGTCTCTGTCCCACTTCGATGGCCAGACTTTCCCGTGTGAACACGTCCATGATGGTCAAGGCTCGGAACCGTCGCCCGTCAGCTACCTAGTCAGCCACGAAATCCAGACTCCACACCTGGTTGGGTGCGGTTGGGCGGAAACGGTCGCGGCGATGCAGCGCAGCAGGCCGCTTTCTTCTCGGCTTGTGCCGCAGCGTCAAGCCTTCTTCCTTGTACAGGCGATACACCAGCTTCTTTCCCACCTTCCAGCCTTCGCGCTTCAGCAGCACTGGATCTTCCGGTAGCCATAGCGAACCCGCACTTGAGCGATCTCTCGAATCCTTAGTCGCAATGCTGTCCTCGGCTCCAGCCGACTCTCATAGCGGAAGGTGGACACCGCAACTCGCGCCACACGACAAGCACGCCGCTCGCTGACCCGGTAGGTGTCATTAGCTCACCACCGGGCGGCGCTGCGAGGGCGTCAGAGCTTTTTTGCGAGCACATCCTGCAGCATCGTCTTGTCCAGGCTCAGCTCGGCTACCAACCGTTTCAGCCGCCCATTCTCTGGCAATTGGGCCAGTGCACACGAGGAAGCCAATAGAGAGAGACTGCAAATCACCCGCAGCATGCGGAAATCTTATTCCATTTCCTGGCTGGTGTCGTGCGTGGGCGGACGAGATAACGAAATCGTGCACGTGCGGAGAGGTGCGCTTCTAGTGAGTGCAATCTCCTGTTCACAACAGCTAGCCAAACTCGGGTTCTGGGTCACCTTGTGGGGTGATTTGTGCGCTTGCAGCACCCACGCTGTGAAGGATTATGTCTGACTCGTGAGTCTTGGGGTAGAACTGAAATCACGACAACCTGCGAATGGCCCTGGCTTCATCACACAGCATCCGGTGCTGACCTTTTACCTCGTGACATTCGCCATTTCATGGGGCGGTATCCTTATGGCGGTCGAACTTGGCGGCACACCCCGCGATCCGGCGCAGCTCGCGAAGATGATCCCTGTCATGGTTGTAGCGATGCTGTCTGGTCCAGCCGTAGCAAGCACTTTGTCAACGGGGATCGCAGACGGAAGGGCAGGTTATCGCGCTCTTGTATCCCATTTGGTTTCGTGGCGAGTAGGGATTGGCTGGTACGGCGCAGCGCTGCTGACCGCCCCGCTGGTGTTGATGTCCATACCACTTGCGCTTTCCCTTCGGTTTCCTAACTTCATTCCGCGCATCTTTACCGAGAACAAGAGAGGTTCCGTTCTGCTGATGGGTCTCGTCGTCGGAACGGTGGCGGGCTTCTTCGAGGAACTGGGGTGGACGGGCTTTGTCATACCGATGCTGAGGCTGAGGCTCGATGCGTTCAAAACTGGTGCTCTCGTAGGTCTGCTCTGGGGCGCATGGCACTTGCCTGTTAACATCCTTTCTTGCATCACTCCCACGGGGGCGCTCTCCGTCCCGAGTTTTCTGGGTACGTTACTCTTCTCCCTCGGGCTACTGCCAGCGTACAGGATACTCATGGTGAGAGTGTGGGACCACACTGGGAGTCTACTCGTAGCCATGCTCATGCATTTCAGCCTCACGGCAAGCAACATCATCCTTGGTCCCACCGCGACGCCGGGCATGATGGCCCCCAC
This sequence comes from Terriglobales bacterium, assembly GCA_035319065.1. Classification (GTDB taxonomy): domain Bacteria; phylum Acidobacteriota; class Terriglobia; order Terriglobales; family Acidobacteriaceae; genus DASPRM01. Next base: position 14,233 of record DATHDM010000170.1, on the reverse strand, counting down.
CTTTAATTTCATACTGGCAGCCGCTATGTGGATTGTCGCTGCAGCGAGTGCATGCCAAGGAGGGTTTGAGTAAGCCGCCCGCCGGCAGGCGTTCGATCTTGCGCTTGAGCCCTGTGGTGTTGGTCCATGCCACTGTTAAAAGATACGACCGGAGTCATGGCGATTAACAACATAGGTGTAAGTTCGGATGGCAAAACCATAGTCTACGGTTACACACGCGAGCTGTCGGATTTGTTCCTGGCTAGACCGACCAGATAATTGACTCCCCGGCATATGTTTTAAGCAGACGGGCCCAGTCCCCAGGGCACGCGAGAGGCCCCCACCGCCAGCGAGCTTCCTAAGCCTGCGCTTCCAACTGCTGGCTCACCAACACATTTCTTGCGCGTTGGGTTGGCGGAGTGTAGGATGCGACCGCGATTCCGCGTCTATCCCGAACGCAGCGGCCCTGATTGCGGGTCTCTCGCTAATCATGAGAGCAGCTCTGAGTTCACTTGGGGCCAAGGTCCAAAGTACATCTCGCTGCAGTAATCAAGGAGGAACGAATGAAGAGATTCTGCCTGGTCCTGTGCTGTTTGTGCGTAGTGTCGAGTGTCGTGCTGGCGCAGGGAAAAACGAATGTGCAGTGGAAGTGCGATAAACCGGCCGTGCAACACTCGATCAACATTGGCGATAAGCCCAGCCATGCCTATGCCATCGACCAGATCAACTGCACCGCGATCAAAGGCGAAGTCGCAGGCGTGAAGATCAAGTCCGGGACCGGAACCGAGTTTGCCGACATCAGAGGCGACAAGGCGACGGGGCATGGCGAATTCGTGGAGACCCTGGAGAACGGCGACAAGAATTATTACAAGTATGAATTCACCGGCCTATCCAAAAACGGCGCCTTTCAGTCTGGAGCCAACAAGTGGTCCATGACGGAAGGCGGCGGAAAGATGAAAGGCGGCAAGGCCAGCGGCACCTGTACGGCCCAGGGCAACGCCGACGGATCCACAGCATTCGACTGCATGGGCACCTATGCGCCGGGCGTTAAGTAAACTCATCTCTCTGACCTGATGCGAGCCGGCCCTCTCGCCCAAGAGGGGGCCTTCCCCGCTTTAGTCTGCGGCTGCTGCAGACGTGCGGTCGTGGTGCGCCCCCGCATGCGAGGTCTTCTGCGCATCACGCCCGTTTCACTCCTTGAACGCGCAAGCGCACCCCCGGCCTCGGCATGAGTGACGGCTTCTCCTCCGGCGCCGGTCTGGTCAGACCGCTTTCTTCGCGATGTCTTTTACTTTAGCGGCAGCGTCGCCGGCGGCTTGGGCCGCTTTCGCCGCTGTCTCTTTCGTCGCATCGCCTGCCTTGTGGGCAAGCTCCTTAGCAATGTCAACGACTTCGGTCGTCTTTACCTTGCTGGCTTCAGCAGCCTTCTCGGCGACTTCCTTGGTCGCATCAGCTGCCTTTTCCAACGCTTCCCTGGCGGCCTCCGCAGCCTTTGTTGCAGCGTCTCGAATGCTCGTCACAGATTTACCTCCACCTTGATCCCTTCCGCGCGTTGGGTGAAACCCGACCTGCTCGAACCGATCGGCACGGATACAGAGATTCAGGCAGCAGGACTCTACTCTGGTTCAAACCGGTTGTGCAATAGCGCTCCCACCCCGAGTGTCCCGAGAGTTGAACCAGCGAGGCCTGCTGATTGGCGAGCGCCGGGCTGCGGAGAGTAAAATCACCTTCCACTCGACGGGGCGGTCTGATGGGTTGGTGTTGACCGCTGAGGAGTCAAACACAGCTTTGCAACCTCGAATCCGGCGGATGTAGATTCAGGCCTCGAGGTACGCGGAGAGTGCATCATGATGCTCGATAAGATGACCGAGCAGGAGTGCCGCGCGGCTCTGGCCCGCGCCTCCATCGGGAGACTGGGCTGCTCGCTCGACGATCAACCGTACGTGGTGCCGGTTTATCTGGCCTACGACTCCGGTTACATCTATGTGCTCTCCACCTACGGACAGAAGATCGAATGGATGCGGGCGAATCCCAAGGTCTGCGTGGAGATTGACGAGATCGTGGGGGAATCGCGGTGGCTGAGCATGGTGGTCAACGGCAGGTACGAGGAACTTCCCGAAACGCGATACGAGGATGCACGCGAGCATGCGCGCGAGCGGCTGGCGAAACGCTACCACTGGTGGGAGCCGGCGTTTGCCGAGCGCCAGTTGCAGGCGGGCGATCGCCTGATCGATCCTATCTTCTTCCGCATACGCATCGATGCAGTGACCGGATTTCGTGCGGTTGCCGAGCCCAGCGAATCCGCGACCGGCACCCTGGGCTGACGGGCTCAGATCGTCGGATTGATCACGTCGAGTGTACGTTGGGGGGGAACTTCCATGCCTAAGGTCAAAGCGAACGGCATCACGGTCAACTACGATCGGCAGGGGAACGGGGAGCCCCTTATCCTTATTCCTTTTTCGGCTGCCGATCACGCTTGCTACACCTTCCAGGTCGCAGAGTACGCCAAGCACTTCACCTGTATCTCACTCGACCTGCGAGGGACGGGGGGGACGGAGAGCCCCAGGGGCGCCTACTCCACGGAGGTGCTGGCCGACGATGTCGCCGCCTTCATGCAGGCGCTGGGATTGCAGAGTGCGCATGTCGCGGGATTGTCCCTAGGTGCAGCCGTAGGCATGTGGCTCGCGGCCAAGCATCCCGAAAAGGTCAAGTCGCTGGCGCTGCACAGCTGTTGGCCGAAGACCGATCCCTTTATTAAGGTAGTAGTCGAGAGCTGGCAGGTCACAGCCAAAGCGCTTGGGAACGTCACGGAAATGGTGATCCTGGCTATTTTCCCCTGGTGCTTTACGTCGGAGTTGTATGCTGCCCAGCCGGAATACATCCAGGCGCTCGCGACTTTTATGCGGGGACGGCCGGTGCAGTCCGTGGAGTCGTTCATGGAGCAGTCGAATGCGGTCATTGCGCATGATGTGGAGGCACAGCTCGCGAGAATTGCGGCGCCGACGCAGATAACATTCGGGCGCTACGACGTGGTGACCTCGACCCGCTTCGCAGACCCGATGAAGCAAGGTATTCACAACTCCGAGCTGCTGATCTTTGAAGGCTGCTCGCACGCACCGCTCTTGGAGAAAGTTGAGGAGTTCAACACCAGGACGCTGCAGTTTCTGAAGCGTCACTCGGGTTGACGCCGCAGGCACGAGTGGCGACCACGGGCGTTACGGATTTCAGGGCATTGGCCCGAAGCAAACAGTAGACTGGGGCAGGAGAGAACCTATGGCATCGGTTGTGGTGGAACACTTCTTTCTGGGATGTCTGGCGCACGCCTCCTACCTGGTGGGTTCGGAAGGCGTGGCGGCGGTGATTGATCCGCAGCGCGATGTGGAGATTTACCTGGACACCGCCCGGCAAAAGGGCCTGAAGATCGAGCACATCATCGAGACCCACCTGCATGCCGACTTTGTCTCCGGCCATCGGGAGCTGGCGGAGCGCACCGGCGCTCGAATCTATCTCGGCGAGGGCTCCGGCGCCAGGTTTCCTCACACCGCGGTCAAGGACGGTGATTCCCTCCAGTTCGGGCGCTGCCTGTTTGATTTCTTCTCCACCCCCGGACACACCATGGAGAGCATCTGTATCGCCATGACGGATCTGTCCGACCCTTCCCGGCCGCGCGCCGTGTTTACGGGAGACACGCTGTTCGTGGGCGACGTCGGCCGCCCCGATCTTTCGCGCGAGCACACCCCGCAGGAGCTGGCTGCCATGCTCTACCAGAGCCTGCACGGGAAGCTGCTGAAATTTCCAGACGGGACCGAGATCCTTCCCGCGCATGGAGCGGGATCGCTGTGCGGGCGGCAGATGGGCGCAGAACGCTCCTCCACTATCGGGAAGGAGCGGCGCAGCAATTATGCGCTGCAGGCGCAGAGTTGCGAGGAGTTCGTGCGCCTCTTGACCGACGGCCTGCCGCCGCGGCCCGAGTACTTCAGCCGCGACGTGGAATTGAATCGCCAGGGCGCAACGCCGCTGGACCGGATTCCGCCTCCGGCGCCGGTGCGTGCACCCGAACTGATCCGCCTGCAGGCGGAAGGCGCCATCGTGCTGGATACGCGTCCCTCCATGGAGTTCGCGGTGGCGCATGTTCCGGGGTCGTTGCACATCGGTCTCTCCGGGCAGTACGCGTCGTGGGCTGCCCGGATCCTGGGACTGGACAAGCGCATCATCCTGGTGGGGGAGGACCCCGATCACATACGCGAGTCGCAGATGCGGCTGGCGCGCGTGGGCATCGAGAACGTGCGCGCTTACCTTGAAGGCGGAATTGCCGGCTGGGTTGCGAGCGGTTATGAGCTGGATTACATTCCGCAGATCTCGGTGCAGGAATTCGCCGAGCTGCTGGACCAGGAGAAGGACCACCTTGCGGTGCTTGATGTGCGCGAGCGCGGGGAAGTCGAGGCAGGAGCGATGGAAAACTCGGTGCGCATTCCCCTGGGGCAATTGGCGGATCGGACGGCGGAGCTGGATCCCAGCAAGCTGCTCGTGGTCCATTGCAAGAGCGGCTATCGCAGCTCCATTGCCACCAGCATCCTGCGGCGCGCCGGGTTTCGCGACATCGCCAATCTCACCGGCGGGTTCGAAGCCTGGAAGTCTCTGAAACAGGCGGCATGAATCTCACTGCTGCCGAGTGATCCGGATGACCGCCGCGCGAACGCGCGGCATCAGCCGGCATCTGCAATCTTCGCCTCACACTTCAGCCGTCTCTACAAATTCATCGATTTTCAAGCGCGAATAACACAGCGTCAACACTGGCTTCTGCAACTCCGGCACCGCCAGCGATTACACGGAGAAGACGCTGCTGGTGAAAAGCGGACGCGGGTCCGATCGTTGCTTTGGGGGCGGCCTGCGCCGCCCCCAATTTCTTTTGGTAGAGGAGTTCGGAAAGCCTACCCGGACGGGAACTGATGAGGCTACTTTGAGGCTGTCTTCTGCTGCGGGTAATTGGCATCCAGATCGAGGTTCAGTTCCAGCACATTCACCCGCGGCTCACCGAGGAAACCCCACTGTCTGCCTTCGGTGTGCTTGGCCACCAGGCGCGCGAGCGCATCGGGACCAACGCCGCGCTCCCGCGCAACCCGCGGGATCTGAAACTCAGCGGCGGCGGGCGTGATGTGGGGATCAAGACCGGATCCCGAGGTGGTGACCAGGTCAATCGGGATGGGCTTGCCGGGATTCTCTGCTTGCAGCAAGGCAGCGTCCTGCTTCACGCGATCGATCAGCTTCTGATTGGTGGGGCCGAGGTTGGTGCCCCCGGAGTTGGCCGCATCGTAGCCGTTCCCGGCAGCCGAGGGGCGCGGGTGGAAGTACGCAGCGCCGGTAAATGCCTGGCCGATGATGCGCGACCCGATCACCTTGCCGTCGCGCACGATGAGCTGGCCGTTCGCCTTATGGGGGAACAGGACGCGCGCGATCCCGGTCACCAGCAGCGGGTAGATGATGCCCAGCAGGATGGTGGTGGCAATCGTCATCAGCACAGCGGTAACGAGATTCTTCTTCATGGCAAAACTCCTAGGCCAGGCCTATGCGGGTGATCAGCATGTCGATGAGCTTGATCCCGATGAAGGGAACGATGATGCCCCCGACGCCGTAGATCAGCAGATTGCGTCGCAACAGTGCGGCAGCGCCCATGGCGCGATATTTCACCCCGCGCAGCGCCAGCGGGATCAGGGCGACGATGATGAGCGCATTGAAGATCACTGCCGATAGCACCGCCGACTGCGGCGTCTCCAGGTGCATGATGTTCAGCGCGTTGAGCACCGGGAAGGTGCCGGCAAACATCGCCGGAATAATGGCAAAGTACTTGGCCACATCGTTGGCGATGGAGAAAGTGGTGAGCGAGCCGCGGGTCATCAGCAGCTGCTTGCCGATCTCGACCACCTCGATGAGCTTGGTGGGGTTCGAATCCAGGTCGACCATGTTTCCGGCCTCTTTGGCGGCCTGGGTGCCGGTGTTCATGGCGACGCCGACATCGGCCTGCGCCAGCGCCGGGGCATCGTTGGTGCCGTCGCCAGTCATGGCGACCAGCTTGCCATCTCCCTGTTCGCGGCGGATCAGGTCCATCTTGTCCTTGGGAGTGGCCTGAGCGAGGAAGTCGTCCACGCCAGCTTCGCGGGCGATGGCGGCGGCGGTGAGAGGATTGTCGCCGGTAATCATCACCGTGCGGATTCCCATGGCGCGCAGCTGGTCGAAGCGATCGCGCATGCCGCCCTTGACGATGTCCTTCAGCTCGATCACTCCCAGCGCGCCACGGCTCTTCTCCGCGACAACCAGTGGCGTGCCGCCGGAGCGCGCGATCTGCTCCACCTGGCTCTGGACGGCCTGGGGGAACTCGCGCCCATTTGCTGCCAGGTATTTTTCGATGGCATCGGCCGCTCCTTTCCGAATCTCAAAGCCGTTGAGGTCCACACCCGACATGCGCGTCTGCGCGGAGAAGGGCACGAAGGTGGCTTCGCGGGATGCCAGTTCGCGGCCGCGGAGGTTGTATCTCTCCTTAGCGAGCACGACGATGGAGCGCCCTTCGGGTGTCTCGTCGGCCAGGGATGAGAGTTGCGCCGCGTCGGCCAGTTCGGGCTCGCTGATGCCGGGAGCGGGAATGAACCGCGAGGCCTGGCGGTTGCCCAGCGTGATGGTCCCGGTCTTATCCAGCAGCAAGGTGTTCACATCTCCGGCGGCTTCGACAGCGCGTCCAGACATGGCCAGCACGTTGTGCTGCACCAGGCGGTCCATGCCGGCGATGCCAATGGCTGAGAGCAACCCGCCGATGGTGGTGGGGATCAGGCAGACCAGCAGCGACACCAGCACAAAAACCGTCTGTGGCGATCCGGAGTAGATGGCGAAGGGCTGGAGCGTCACCACCGCCAATAGAAAGATGATGGTCAGCCCCGCCAACAGGATGTTGAGAGCGATCTCGTTGGGCGTCTTCTGGCGCTCGGCGCCTTCCACCAGCGCAATCATGCGATCCAGGAAGGTCTCGCCGGGATTGGAGGTGATCTGGATCTTGATTTGATCGGAAAGAACGCGTGTCCCCCCGGTTACCGCCGAGCGGTCTCCACCGGCCTCGCGGATTACAGGGGCGGATTCGCCGGTGATCGCGGATTCGTCCACCGAGGCCACGCCCTCCAGGATTTCACCATCCGAGGGAATGAACTCGCCGGCAGAAACCAGCACCAGATCGCCGGCACGCAACTTGGAACTGGCCAATTTCTCGATCTGCCCGTCGGGCAGAAGACGATTGGCAATGGTTTCCGAGCGCGCCTTACGCAGGGCATCGGCCTGGGCCTTGCCGCGGCCTTCGGCCATGGCTTCGGCAAAATTGGCAAACAGAACCGTGAACCACAACCACAGCGTGATCTGCAGGTTGAACCCGAAGCCTGAGCCCCCTCTGAGCAGCAGGACGGTGGTGATGACGCTACCCACCTCCACCACAAACATGACCGGGTTGCCCATCATCTTGCGGGGATTGAGTTTGAGGAATGCGTCCCAGATCGCGCGCCGGACGATCTTCCATTCCCAAATCGCTTTTTTCTTCTTTGCCATACTCGACCTCAGAAAGTCTTGCCCGCAGCCATGAGCAAGTGCTCCAGGATCGGTCCCAGGCTGAGGGCGGGGAAAAACGTCAGAGCGCCGACGATCAAAATCACGCCGATCAGCAGCACCGTAAATAGAGGCGTGGTGACCGGGAAGGTACCCAGCGAGGCGGGCACGTATTTTTTGCGCGCCAGGTTGCCGGCAATCGCCAGCATGGGCAGAATCATCAGGAACCGCCCCACCAGCATGGTGATGCCGCCGGCCGTGTTGTACCAGAGCGTGTTGGTGCTGAGTCCGCCGAATGCCGAGCCGTTATTGCCCGCCTGGGAAGTGAACGAGTACAAGATTTGCGTCAGTCCATGCGGACCGGGATTCGTAATGCTCGACGTGCCGAAGGGCTTGATCGCCGAAATGGCAGTGAAGCCGAGAATTACTAGGGGAAACACCAACGCGACCAGCATGGCCATCTTGACGTCGTAGGCTTCAATCTTCTTGCCCAGATATTCCGGCGTGCGCCCGACCATCAGGCCGGCAATGAAGACCGCCAGCACCACGTAGATGAGCATGCCGTACATCCCGGCGCCCACGCCTCCGAAGATGACTTCGCTGAGCATGATGTTGACCAGAGGAATCATGCCCCCGAGCGGAGTAAACGAGTCGTGCCAGCCATTGATGGCGCCGCAACTGGCGTCGGTGGTCACGGTTGCCCATAGGGCAGTATTGGTGATGCCGAAGCGAACCTCCTTGCCCTCCATGTTTCCGCCCGCCTGATGAGCGCTCACGCGCTGATCGGCGGCCGCAAGCAGCGGGTTGCCACGGGCTTCCGCCCAATAGACCGTCGTCACCCCCACGAGAAAGAGGATGGCCATGGCGGCCCACACCGCCCAGCCGTGGGCTTGCGAGCCGGTCATCCGTCCCAGGGTGTAGGTAAGTCCCGCGGAGACGGCAAAAATGCTGAACAGCTCAATCAGATTCGAAAGCGGAGTGGGATTTTCGAAGGGATGAGCGCTGTTAGCGTTGAAGAATCCGCCGCCGTTGGTGCCCCACTCCTTGATGATCTCCTGCGAAGCCACCGGTCCCTGGGCGACAGTCTGCTCGCGGACCGTATCCATAACCGGCTTGCCATCGGGACCGACGACGGGCTTGCCGTCCTGCCCTACCTTCTGTACCTGCTGAGGCTCGAGCAGCTTCACGTTGTCGTACGGCCTCAGGTTCTGCACCACTCCCTGCGAGACCAACAGCAGCGCGCCCACAATGCAGAAGGGCAGCAGCACCCACAGACAGGAGCGAACCAGGTCCACCCAGAAGTTCCCGATGGTTTGCATCTCGCGGCGTGCGATGCCGCGGATAAACGCGATGGCCATGGCAATACCCACGGCCGCCGACACGAAGTTGTGATAGGCGAGCCCTGCCATCTGGGTCAGATAGCTCATGGTGGTTTCGCCACCATAGTTCTGCCAATTGGTGTTGGTGGTGAAGGAAGCCGCGGTGTTGAACGCCAGGTCTGGAGCAACCGCACCCAGCTTCTGCGGATTGAACGGGAGGAATCCCTGCACCCGCTGCATCAGGTAGAGCAGCAGCAGGGAAACCACGCTGAACAGCAGCATCGCGATTGCGTACTCGGTCCAGCCCATTTCGTGACCTTCATCTACGCCCGTAACGCGATAGAGCAGGCGCTCAATCGGGCGCAGCACCGGATCCATGAATGTTTTCTCGCGATTGAACACACGCATTATGAAGACACCCATGGGCTTGGTGACGGCCAGGATCAGGGCGAGAAAGACGAATATCTGCAACCAACCGTTGGCGGTCATTTCAGAACTTCTCCGGGCGCAACAATGCGTAAAACAGGTACACGGTCATAAGCACGCTGATGACCAGCATGATGATGGATTCCAGACTCATAGCTCACCTCACGCGATCACAGAAGCGCACGTAACCGATAGACAAGACAAAAAACGCCACGCTCACGGCCAAGAAAATCAGGTCTTTCATAGAGCAATCTCCTCCAGGATTGGTTCGACTGGGACCGACATAGGCTTAGAACTTCACGAGAATTGCCATGTTCAGGCGATTCTCGCGCTTGCGAAGATCGGGTGTAAATCCGGGCACCATCGCGGTCGGGTCGCCGGTGTTGCCACCGGCAGGAGTCACTCCCCCGCCGCCCGACCAGTAGGGGACGTTGGTGGCGCGATGATTGTATTCCCAGCGGAAGGTGATGTACTGGCTGGGCATATAGTCAAACGTGGCGGAAGCATCCCAGGCGCGGAACGAATCTCCGGGGTTCTCGGTGAAGTAGGGAGTGCCGGTGGCCGCTGTGGCGCCGTTGATCGGCGGCAGCAGGACCAGGTAGCGGCCGGGATTGTCGATCGCTCCGCCACCAATGGTCACCGCGAATAGGTCTTTGTGGAGCCAGACGCGGTTGTAAAGCATGAAGCCGAGAAAGGTCTGCTTATGGACTCCCGCCGAGGCGCTGAAGCAGGCCACGCCTCCACCGCTCTCGCAGCCGGCGTCGATGGTGAGGGAAAACGCCGCCTTGCTGATGAACGTCTGGGGCTGGTCGTAATACTTGTATTGAATGCTGTCGTCGGTATGGAAGCGAGTGCGGCCGGTCACGCCCAGGGTATCGCGGCCGACCGCGTACTGGTTGCCGAGGATGGACCACTTCCCGCTCGGCCGCCACAGAATCTGCATTCCAAGGCCAGGGCGCTTGTTGAACTTGCCATAGGATTGCCAGCCGTTCGTGAACCAGGGCTCGATCTTCAGCTTTTCGGTCGGGAAGATCTGCACCCGCACGCCGTTGAAGAACCACGGCGTATTGGAGGACACGTACGAAGGCTGATAGGCCCAGTTGTCAAAGTTGTAGTAGCTGAACAGTCCGACGTAGGACATGAAGATGCCCGCGTCCACATTAATTCCATGCAGCGCATTAAAGTGGTATCCGCCGTAGGCTTCGGATATGTAGCGATAGGCATCGGCCAGATTCCACTGTCCACGCGCGGGACTGGCATCGTTGCGCGGAGTGGTCTGGGAATACATTCCGAACTGGGTCATGAGGCGGGCGCGGACGTTGTCGTAGTGGAAATCGCCGCCCACTCCCAGCTGCGTCATCTGGACCTCGTTGGCGCGAAAGACCTCGCTGGAGCCGCTGATGGTGTTGTCCCGGGGATGGTTGAAGTCGTAGATGTAGTCGGCGTCGGTACGGATCTCCGGGGTAAAGAACTTGGTGTCCAGGGCCGGCTCTTTGGTGCGCGGGTTGCCGTTCAGCCAGGTGAAGTCGGCGAAGGAAAATGGTTCGGCCGGCTTGGTCTTCTCTGCGCTTGGCGCAGGCGCCGGCTGTGCCAGGGCCTCCTCGGCCGGGACCACGGATTTTGCTGGCGCGCCCGAGAGGACCGGCGCCGTCCCTTTGGCGGTTTGCACCACCGTAGTAGGCTGGGTTTGCGCCATGTGCCCGCCCAGTTCGGCTTCCAGTTGGGCGATGCGCTTTTTCATCGCCTCCAGTTCTTTGGCTACCACGGGCGGGATCTGCTCATCGGCAGCCGATTGCGCCTGTGCGGGTTCCTCGTTCTCTGATGCGAAACTATTTGGCTGACAAGTGATGAGGGCAAGAAGGCAAATCACGAAGTGCCGCGAACGGCACAAAGCTAGCTTCATATTCCGTCTCCATTGCGGGATGGTGCGCACGGTTCTCGACTTCAGGCATCGCCCTTCCTCACAACCGATCTATTGGACATTCCGGGGCATAAGGAATGTCTAAAGACTGCATAAAAGATTCGTAGACCGGGAATTGCGGGCAAAAGGGGCACCCCGGCAGGCTGCGCCTGCCCAGGGACGGCAGCGAGAATAACCTGCGCCTTGGTAGTGCGGCTGAGAACTGCGCCATTCCAATTCCCCGAGGTTACTTCACTTCCTGGGTGACGATGTGCACATCCACCGGTGGGGCGTCGCGCAAAAAGCGGTGAATGGCTGAGAGGTAGAGATATCTCCGCCAGCCTTTCTGCGCGGAGCGGCCAAACACCACCTGGGTGATGTGGTTTTCACGCACTACGCGGGCCACCGCCTCGGCCACGTTCTTGCCGCTGGTGCGAATAATCTTGGCGCCCATGTTCTCCGCGAAGCGGATGTTCTGGTTGAGGGTGCGCTGGTTTTCCGGCGTGTCGTCGACTCCCATATCAACGTAGATCACCGCCAGATCGGCGTCGATGCGCTGCGCCATGCGCCCGGCCCGTGCAATCAGGTACTGGGCAGCAGGATTGGAGCTGATGCACACGCCGATGCGCTCGCGCACGCCGACGCTGAGCTCGGCGCCTTCCTTTTCCAGGTAGGATTCCAGGCTCCGGTCCACCGCCCGGGCCACCTGCTGCAGGGCCAGCTCGCGCAGGGCGATCAGGTTCCCCGGCCGGAAGAAGTGTCCCAGAGCCCGCTCGGCGCGCTCCACCGGATAGATGTCGCCGCGCCGCATGCGGGTCTGCAGGGCTTCGGGAGTCAAATCGGCCATCACGATTTCGTTGACCCGTTGCATAACCCAGTCGGGGACGGTTTCGCGCACCTGCACGCCGGTGATGGTCTGCACCAGCGGCGTCAGGCTCTCGATGTGCTGCACATTCATGGTGGAGATGACGTCGATGTTCGCATCCAGCAGCTCGATCACGTCTTCGTAGCGTTTGCGATGCCGGCTGCCCTCCACGTTGGTGTGGGCCAACTCGTCGACGAGGGCGACCTGGGGTTTGCGGGCGAGAATGGCGTCCACATCCATCTCTTCGAAGGATGCGCCCTTATATTCCAGTTTCTTGCGCGGGACCGTCTCCACCCGTGCCGCCAGCTCGGCAATCGCCTTGCGCCCGTGGGTCTCGACCACCCCGATCACCACGTCTTCCCCGCGGGTCATGCGGCGAATGCCTTCGCTGAGCATGTTGTGGGTCTTGCCGACTCCCGGGGCATACCCAAGGAAGAGCTTGAAAATGCCCTGCTTCTTCTGCGGAGTTGCTTCTTCCAGCCATTGTTCGGGAGTCTTCGGCATGGCGAAGCTATTTTCGTTGAGACGGGGACATGGTGTCGATTGGATTACAATCGGCGGCGTGAAAAGACCGGCACAGGTCATCTTACGCTTTGGGGTCGCGGCGGCAATCGATTTCGCGATCGTCTGGGTCTATTACCGGCTGATTCACGTCAACACCACCACGGTGGGGTTCAGCTTTCTGCTGGCGGTCCTGATCGTTTCCGCCGCCTGGGGTCTGAAATACGCGACGTTCATGGCGGTCGTGGCCACGCTCGCCTACAACTATTTTTTTCTGCCGCCCGTGCTCAGGTTCACGATTGCCGATCCGCAGAACTGGGTGGCGCTGTTCGCCTTTCTGGCGACGGCCGTGATCGCCAGCAACCTGGCGGAGCGGGCCCGCCGCGAGGCACGCCAGTCCGACGATCGCCGTCGCGAAGTGGAGCGGCTCTACGCCTTCAGCCAGCAGTTACTGGTGAGCGAGAGCGTCTTTGGCCTGCTGAACAACCTTCCCGGCTATATCGTCGAAGCCTTTGGGGTGAGCGGAGCCGCCATCTTCCTGGATCACAAGCAGAAGACGTATTACTCCGATCTTGGGGTGCAGGCGCGACTGCCGGTGGAGCGGCTGAAGTCGGTAAGCGGGCGCGGCGAGCCGGTATTGGACCGGGAGAATGAGGTCTGCTTCATGCCGATCCGCATGGGGGTGCGGCCAATGGGCGCGCTGGGGGTGCTTGCGTGCCGGCTGTCGCGCGAAACGCTGGAGGCGATCGGCAGCCTGGTCGCAATTGCCATCGAACGTGCCAATACCATGGAGAAGTTGACCAAGGCCGAAGCCAGCCGTGAGAGCGACCGCCTGCGATCGCTGCTCCTGGATTCGGTGACGCACGAGTTCCGCACCCCGTTGACCGCCATCAAGGCGTCCGCCGAAACCCTGCTGTCCGAGGTGCAACTGGATAAGCCGCAGTTGAAAGAGCTGGCGACGGTCATCAACGAAGAGAGCGACCGGCTGGATCGACTGGTAGAGGAGGCCGGGGAGGTGGCGCAACTCGATGCCCACCAGATCGAGCTTCACCTGGAACCTCACGGCATTCGCCAAGCCGCCGACCTGGCGCTGCAGCAGTCCAGGCACGCGCTCGAGAATCATCCCGTCGACATGACCATACCCGACGGCCTTCCGGCAGTACCGATGGATGTGAAGCGCATCGCCGAGGTGCTTTCGCAGCTCCTGGAGAACGCCGGCAAGTATTCCCCGCCGGATACCCCGATCCACATCACCGCCGAACTACGCGACCGCCAGGTGGTCACCTCGGTTGCCGATCACGGCCCGGGGATCGACGACATCGAGCAGACGATGATCTTCGAAAAGTTCTATCGCGGCCGCAACCAGAGAATATCGGTTCAGGGAACTGGGATGGGCCTGGCGATCGCCAAGGCCATAGTGGAACTGCATGGAGGAACCATCGGTTTGACCAGCCAGCTTGGGCGGGGATCAGTATTCTGGTTCACGCTTCCCGTGGCATAGGAGCATTGCCGTTGCAGGGCGAAGGGAGTGGGAACAAATCGGCTGCGGCTCGCCCGGTTGGAAAATGGCTCGCCATCCCGCGGCTTTCGCCCGTAAACTATCCTGCGCACTTGATCCCCAGATCGATTCAAAGCAAACCAGCTCAACTGGAGCATCGCCATGAA
>DATHDM010000169.1:0-15336 GCA_035319065.1 Terriglobales bacterium | reverse complement strand
GAGGGCACCCCGGATTGGCTCGTTCCTCACCGGGTGTTCGAAGGCAACCGTCCGTCGAACACGATCCTGGCTGAGCGATTGACACCGGAGACCTTGGGCAAACTGGTGGCGCTGTATGAGCACTCCGTGTTCACGCAGGGCGTAATCTGGAGCATCGATTCGTTTGACCAGTGGGGTGTCGAACTCGGGAAGGTGCTGGCGCAGCGCATCATTCCCGAGCTTGAGAGCAAAGCGGAACCAAAGTTCGGTCACGACAGTTCAACCAACAGCTTGATCGGCTATTACCGCAAATTCAAGTCCGCATGACCAGTTTTGGCTCAGACCAAACGCGGTGCCAGCGGCCCTGACCAATCTTGTTTCGCTGAGGAGATGAAGATGCAGCTTGGAATGATCGGCCTTGGAAGGATGGGCGCCAATATGGTGCGGCGGCTCATCAAGAGGGGACACAACTGCGTCGTGTTCGACAGGTCGCCACAAGCGGTGAGCGAGTTGGTCAAGGAGAAGGCAACCGGCGCCGCTTCCCTCGCGGAGTTGGTGAAGAAACTCGAGAAACCGCGTGCGATCTGGCTGATGGTGCCTGCCGCCGTGGTGGACCAGACCATTGCCGACCTGCTGTCTCATGTCGAAGCGGGAGACATCCTCATCGACGGAGGCAACTCTTATTACGAGGACGATCTGCGGCGTGCAAAGCAGCTGGTTCCGCGGAACATCCACTACGTTGATGTGGGCACCAGTGGCGGTGTGTGGGGACTGGAGCGAGGCTACTGCATGATGATTGGTGGCGAGGTCGAGGTCATCAAGCGGCTCGATCCAATTTTTTCGGCACTTGCTCCTGGCATGGGTGACATTCCACGCACCCCGGGACGGGAAAAGGTTGACGGGACCGCGGAGCAAGGCTACCTGCACTGCGGTCCAAACGGCGCCGGCCATTTCGTCAAGATGGTGCACAACGGAATCGAGTACGGAATCATGGCCGCATACGCGGAAGGGCTGAGCATCTTGCGCTCGGCAAATGTCGGCAAGCAGGGACAGAGCGCAATCGATGCGGAAACCACGCCGCTGCGCGATCCCGAACAATACCATTACGACCTGAACCTGCGTGACATTGCGGAAGTCTGGCGGCGGGGAAGCGTGATCGCGTCCTGGCTGCTGGATCTCACGGCCAGCGCGCTGATGCAGGATCCCAATCTTGCTAATTTTGCCGGCCGCGTTTCCGATTCCGGCGAGGGACGATGGACGATCAAAGCGGCCATTGATGAAGCGGTGCCGGCGCCGGTTCTGACCACTGCGCTCTATGAGCGGTTCAGCTCGCGAGGCGAGGCTGACTTCGCCAACAAACTCCTGTCCGCGATGCGATTCCAATTTGGTGGACACCTGGAGAAATCAGACAGCAAGTCCACAGCCGCTTAAGGAGACGATCGTGAACAATTTCCATTCCGACGCGCTGGTCTTTTTCGGGGCGACCGGCGATCTGGCCTACAAGAAAATTTTCCCTGCATTGCAGGCGATGATAAGGCGCGGTCACCTCGACGTGCCGGTCGTCGGCGTGGCCAAAGCCGGTTGGACGTTGGATCAGCTCAAAGCGCGCGCCCAAGATAGCCTCGAGAAGCACGGCGGAGTTGATCCCGCCGCTTTCGAAAAGCTTTGTTCCTTGCTGCGCTATGTCGATGGAGACTATAGCGACCCTGGTACCTTTGTGGCGTTGGGCAAGGAACTCAGAGGGGCGCAGCGGCCAGCACACTACCTGGCAATTCCACCTGCGATGTTCGAGGTAGTGGTCGAAGAGCTGGTGCACTGCGGCTGCACAACAGAGGCCAGGATCATCATCGAGAAGCCGTTCGGCCACGACCTGGAATCCGCTCAGCATCTCAATAAGGTTCTGCTGCGCAAATTTGATGAAAGGTCGATTTTTCGGATCGACCATTACCTGGGGAAACGGCCCGTGCACAACATGGTCGTCTTTCGCTTCTCGAATGCCTTCATGGAAGCGTTCTGGAACCGCAACTATGTTGAGAGCGTACAGATAACCATGGCGGAGGATTTTGGTGTCCAGGGCCGGGGTGGCTTCTACGATCAGACGGGCACGATTCGGGATGTCATTCAGAATCATCTATTCCAGGTGCTCTGCAACCTGGCTATGGAGGCTCCGGTGAGGATGGACAGTGAATCCATCCGCGACGAGAAAGTGAAGGTTCTGAAGGCCATTCCTGCGCTCGACGAGAAGAACGTGGTTCGCGGGCAGTTTCGGGGATATCTCGATGAGAAAGGTGTGGGGCCGGATTCGAGAACAGAGACCTTTGCCGCGGTTCGATTGGAAATAAACTGCTGGCGTTGGCAGGGAGTGCCGTTCTACATCCGCGCAGGAAAAAACCTGCCGGTAACGTGCACGGAAGTCGTCTGCCGCCTGCGAAAGCCGCCCTCCATAATACCGGCGGAAGCTGTGCATTCGAATTATTTCAGGTTCCGCATCAGCCCGGATGTCGGCATTGCCATCGGCATGACAGTGATGGGTCCCGATGACAAATTTCTCAGCCGACCTGCAGAAATGATGGCAAGCGAGCAGCGGAGCGCGGAAGAGATGGATGCCTATGAACGCGTGCTCGGCGACGCTATGGCCGGGGACGCGACACTGTTTGCGCGCGAGGACTATGTGGAAGAAGCATGGCGCATTGTTGATCCGCTACTGAAGAACGGCTCACCTGTGTACCGGTATGAACCAAAGACTTGGGGACCGACGGAGGTAGAGCGGGCGACTCCCTCGGGAGGTTGGCAAAACCCGGTTGTCGTGCACGACAAACCAACCATCACCAGCCAGGCCGCTTGAGATGTTGCAGGAAGCCCGGGTCTCGCTATCTACGCGTTTTGCATTGATCAGCTAACCTGTCCTGGGGCCGACACTGGTTCCTTGCAGCAGCGTATCGAATGCGTCCGGGTCCAATAGATCGAGCGACCGCACGACAATGTCGGCGGGCAGCTGTTTCCCACTGCGACTGACGCCGATGCTTTTCATCGCAGCGCTGCGTGCTCCCTGGACGCCAGCCACGGCATCTTCGACAACAATGCATCTATCTGGTAAGGCTCCGACGCGACGAGCTGCGATCAGATAGACTTCTGGATCGGGCTTTCCCCGGTGGACATCTTCGGCGGACACAATGCCGTGGAAAATATGAGTAGCGGACAAGGCCTGGAGAACCGTATCGATGTTGGCGCGCGGCGCCGCCGAGGCGATTGCCTGTAGCCAACCTTCTTTGTGAAGCCGGTGCAACCACTCTCCGACCCCCGGCAGTGGCGAGATGCCTTCCCTCCGAACGAGCTGGCGGTACAGCTTTTCTTTGGTGTTGGCAATTCGCTCGATGCGCTCTGAGGTGGCTGCGCTGCCGAGCCATTGGGGAAGAATGGAGTCGTTGCGCTGACCGAAGGAGGAGAGAAACTGCTCATGGGTGATGGCAATGCCTTCCCTTGCCATTGCTTGCCGCCAAGAGAGCCAGTGGAACTCCTCCGAGTCGATCAGAGTCCCGTCCATGTCCCAAAGCACCGCTCGAGCTGTGTTCACCACGTCTCCATAGAAGTCTGGTGCGGATCGTCCAGACAATCCGCACGCCCTGGTGAATTCAAGGCACGATGAGTGCGTTCCTCACCCAACTTTTTCCGCTACCTGGGATAGCGCGTACTCTTCCAGCTTATGCGCATCGGCGTTAAATTTGCGGATGCCTTCGGCCAACTTCTCGGTCGCCATCGCGTCCTCGTTGTGCATCCAGCGGAAGCCTGCTTCCGTGAGGTGCAGGCGCTCATCTTTGCTTGCCTGAGCTGTGGCTGGATCGAGCCTCCGCTGTAGAACGCCCTCCGTTTTCTCCAGCTGGTCAAGAAGCTCGGGACTGATGGTCAGCAGGTCCGAGCCCGCCAGCCGTATGATCTGGTTGACATTGCGGAAACTGGCGCCCATCACCAGAGTCTTATAGCCGTACTTCTTGTAGTAGTTGTAAATGCGGGTAACCGAGGCAACGCCTGGGTCCTGGTCTGGGTCAATCTCTGCGCCGCCCTGCTCCTTCTTGTACCAGTCGTAGATGCGGCCGACAAAGGGCGAGATCAACGTGACGCCGGCATCCGCGCAGGCGACGGCCTGGGCGAAACTGAAGAGCAGCGTCAGATTACAGTGGATTCCTTCTTCCTCCAGCTCAGCAGCCGCCTGAATCCCTTCCCAGGTGCTGGCGATCTTGATGAGGATGCGGTTACGCGGCACGCCTTTTTTTTCGTAAAGCGAGATGAGTTTGCGTGCCTTAGCGACTGTTTCGGGAGAATCAAAGCTCAAACGGGCTGCAACCTCGGTGGAGACTCGGCCAGGGACCACTTTGAGAATCTCGTATCCGAACAGAACAAAAAGTTGATCTATGAATTCTTCCGCCATTTCGGAGTGGTCGCCGCCGTGCTCCAGCGCCAGGTCGGTGGCTTCTTCCACAAAGTGCTTGTAAATGGGCATCTGAGCAGCGTGATAAAGAAGCGAAGGGTTGGTAGTCGCATCTTGCGGACGGTGGCGGGCAATGGCCTCGATATCCCCCGTATCGGCCACAACTGTCGTGTATTGTCTAAGAGATTCCAGCAGTGTCATGGTTTTCTCCTCCTCTCAGGATACCTGTGGATCAGACCTTGTGGCCAGCCTCCTGAGTGGCCCTTTTTCTTGTCCCAGCCTAGTGCCGACTTCTGTCTTGACCCACCTCGCGGGTTTCCAGCACCGCAGACATCCAGCCTAGCAAGTTTCCCAGAACTTCGGCGCGGTTAATCTCATTGAGCATTTCGTGCCGTCCACCAGTTGGCATGGATGAGCTCTCGCCGGATGACAAGCTGACAGTGTTTCGCGCGCGCAAGATTCAACGATTTCTGAGCCAACCCTTCTCCGTGGCACAAGTGTTCACCGGCCGGCAGGACAAGCAAGTACCTGTGGCTGAAACAGTTCGCGGCTTCAAGGAAATTCTTGAAGGCAGGCACGACGACGTGCCGGAAGCAAACTTTTACATGCGGGGCTCAATTGAAGAAATCAAACAGGGTTGAATGGAACAGGCCCAAGTTCTTATATCTAGAGTAGGGCTGAACATGCCGAACACCTTAAAACTGGAGATTGTGACACCCGATGCCACGGTATTCTCTGAAGACGTGGAGATGGTGACGCTTCCGGGTGTGGAGGGCCAGATGGGAATTTATCCTCAGCACGTCCGGCTGATGACGCAACTGGTGCCTGGGGAAATCATTGTTCGCAAGGGCGGCAAGGATGATTTTCTGGCGGTTGGGGAGGGGCTGGTTGAGATCACTGGTGACCGCGTCGCCATCGTGACCGACATGGGGGTTGCTGCGGAGAAGATTGACGAAGCGAAAGCCGAAGAAGCGCGTCAACGTGCGGCTGCACGGCTTCGCGAAAAGCTATCTTCTCAAGAAGTCGCATCTGTTAACGCGGCATTACTCGCTCACTGGCGCAATTGTCCGTGAAGCGACGCCGTACCAGAGGCTAAGAAAAACGAACAAACGACGACACCGGTCGCGATCACTGGGCCTGGAAACCCTCGCTAACATGACCGTTACCGTGCTGGCCAAGCCAATAGCCGCAGGCCACGCGATCATCATTACGACTCGATGATTGCAAAACCACCTGGAATGACACCGACTGACCTTGCCCTGCGGAAGCGCCTGAGCCAGGGCGCAACACTTGATCGAGTTGACTCTCAGCGTGAGCGGATCAATCCAACTCCCACGGTGAGGGTCGTCAGCGCGACCAGAACCGCTCCGGTATAGAGAATGATGCGCAACGACGGGCGGTGCGCCGCGGCAAAGAATCCCCCAGAAACCAGAATTGATGCAGCGATTGCTCCCACTCGGACTGGCCAGACAAGCCCACTTGGGATCGCAGCGTAGTCGATCGCGATTTGCAGAAGCATCGCAAGCAAGGCGAGAACTCCGGCATGCGCGTGGCCTGCGCGATAAAACGCGATCTGCGCTGGCGAGAGATTCGTGGGTCCCGGGCATCCCATCAAACGGTTGGTGACCACACCCAGCACCGTCAACCCGCCGTAAACGATCGTGGGAATAAGGATCAGACTGAGTCCAAGCATCAGGCGCGTATCTGGCGACATGATCTCCTCACGGGATTTCTTAGTGCAGCTTCCAGAGTATGAAATTAGCGCTTACTCGTGGAGATGGTCTTGCAACGTGTTGGCCCGTCGTCTTTCTTCGGTGCGGGCTGAAAATTCTGACCCTTTTCGAACAAGCAGACGCCGACGGACCGGCCGGATATTGCTTAGGTGATGATCTTCCCGGGTATGACAATCCTGAAGATACTTTTCGTGGATATTGCCCCCGCCTTTATTTCGAGAGGAAGGGTGTGGGGTCTGCTCACTTGTTTCTCCGACAGCGCTTGCTTTCAGCGATACGACATTCGTTCCAGTTCTTCCGGGTAGCGGGCGCCCTGCACTGTGATCCTTGCGGTGGCGGCGTCGAGTTCGCGGAGATCGTCCGGGGTGAGTTCGATGGCAACCGCTCCGATGTTCTCTTCAAGGCGCTCCAGTTTGCTGGTGCCGGGAATCGGAACAATCCAGGGTTTCTGTGCGAGGAGCCAGGCGAGCGCGATTTGCGCCGATGTCGCATTCTTCTTCGAGGCGAATGCAGCAATCAGATCCACCAGCGCGCGATTAGCCTTGCGGGCCTCAGGCGAGAACCGGGGGAAAATGCCACGATTGTCCTCCTGGTCAAACTGCGTGTCTTCCGTAATCGTCCCTGTGAGGAATCCCTTGCCGAGCGGACTGTACGGAACAAGGCCGATGCCAAGTTCTTCAAGCGTGGGAATGATTTCCTCCTTCGGGCGTTTCCACCAGAGCGAGAATTCACTTTGAAGGGCGGCCAGCGGCTGAATTGCATGCGCCCGGCGGATGGTATGCGCTCCTGCTTCGGACAATCCGAAGTGCTTCACCTTGCCTTCCCGAATCAGGTCCTTCACCGCGCCCGCTACGTCTTCAATGGGAACGGTCGGATCGACGCGATGCTGATAGAGGAGATCGATGGTGTGAACCCTGAGCCTTCGCAGCGAGGCTTCGACGGCCTTTTTGACGTACTCCGGGCGACTGTTCAGACCGACTGGATGCGGATCTTTGCCAGAGTCAATCTGGAACCCGAACTTGGTGGCGATCACCACCTGGTCACGCATGGGAGCGAGAGCCTCGCCCACGAGCTCTTCATTTACGAAGGGACCGTAGACTTCAGCGGTATCGAAGAAAGTGATGCCGCGTTCGACCGCTGCCCGAATGAGCGCAATCATCTCCTGCCTGGTCGCAGCCACTGCTCCGTGACCAGGACTCAACCTCATGCAGCCAAGCCCTATGGCGGAGACTTTAAGATCGCTCTTTCCCAGTTTGCGTTTCTGCATCGCTTCCTCTTTGCCGGGATCGTCTTCCGTGCGGGCTGAAGTAGTCTAAGCCGGATACCTTCATTTCGGCTTGGGCGGATACTTCTCGATTGCCTTACGCACCATGTCGTCGAGCTTGCCCGCGATCTTCGTGGGATCGGTCTTCTCCTCGCTGGCGATGCCTCGCCACACCAGAGCATGCTTGCTAGCGTCGCGTAGATCGATCACCAGCGTGCCCTCGGCGTAAGGCACGCGCACCATCTGGGTGCCCCATCCCCGCCAGCCGGCGGGGTATGCTTCTACTTCCGTCTTGCGCGCCGAGCCAAAGTGATACCGGACGTTCAGATCGGAAGGGCCGCTGACCTTGGTCAGGCCCTTCGCCGTCAGGTCCTTTTCGATGTCGGCTTCAATCTGCTTTTTGACCAGTTCGCTGTTGAGCGCGGGATTCTTGCTGTTCAGCTGGCCGCCCCGGATGGCAAAGGTCTTGAACTTGCTGAAATCCGCCGTCTGGTCGAATTCCATGGTCACTTTCTGGGCCAACAAATGACCTGCCGACAGGCACCACATCAGCGCGGCTGCTACTGCTATTTCGCGCCACGGTGCAAACCATACCCACATTCTCACCCGCTCGAGGGCGTCTGACACCTCTCACCTCCCGTCGCCGGGGCAGTGTATCAAGGGCCATGAAATCTGCCACTGGTGATTTGTGGCGTCGGGCTAGAATCCGCCAAAAGCGAGAGAGACAACAAACCGGAGGCTTGGCCATGCGCCTCCGATTCGTTCTCGAGGGCTCTATGCTTTGGGCTGCGGGACTATACGCAGATACGGCCTGGGGGCCTTCCAGCCCTGGGGATAGGTCCTTTTCGCCTCCTCATCGGACACCGACCCGGCGATGATTACCTCTTCTCCCTGCTTCCAGTTCACTGGCGTCGCCACTTTGTGCTTGGCGGTCAGTTGCAGCGAGTCGATGACCCGCAGCACCTCGTCAAAGTTCCGGCCCGTGGTCATGGGATACACGATGATGAGCTTGACCTTCTTGTCCGGACCAACCACAAAGACATTGCGCACCGTCATGTTGTCGGCTGCCGTTCTGCCCTCGCAGCTGCCTTCCACCGTGGCCGGCAGCATGCCATAAAGCTTGGAGACCTTCAGATCGGGATCGCCGATCATGGGATAGTTGGGGGCATGCCCCTGCGTCTCGCGGATATCGTTGGCCCATTTCTTATGGTTATCCACCGGATCCACGCTCAGCCCGATGATCCGGACATTTCGCTTGTCGAACTCCGGCTTGAGTCGGGCCATATAGCCGAGCTCGGTGGTGCACACCGGCGTGAAATCTTTGGGGTGAGAGAACAATATGGCCCACGAATTGCCGATCCAGTCATGGAAACGAATGCGGCCCTCGGTGGTTTCGGCTTCAAAATCAGGAGCTACATCGCCAAGCTTAAGAGACATTACGTTTCTCCTCCATTGAACACAAAGGGATCAAGAGCGAATAATAGCTGGCTTCCCGGCCCGCCCCCAGGCCGCACGATGACCATTTAAGCGTGCCAGTGTCGTCGGTACCTGTCAACTGGCTCACCCAAGCCCTCGTCCCGTCTTTCCAGCTCTCCGATTTTGCTCAATCGAGCGCCAGATGGCGTAAGCAGGTAGAATGTCTGGTAGCTACGCCGTGACCGAGCAGTCTTAGCGTCTGCAGGGGACACAATGGCAATCAGCGCTCCAACTCCCCGCCGCCTGGGAGTGCAGGTGCAGCGGGAGGGAGAAACCACCGTGGTGCGCTGCCGCGGCAACCTCACTGCCGAGGTTACGGAATTCTTCCGGGAAGAGATTAAGGCTCTCATCCCGCAATCCAGGGAGATCGTGCTCGACCTGACGGAGGTGCGCCACATGGACAGCTCCGGCCTGGGAAGCGTCGTCCGCCTTTACGTCTCCGCCAGGAGCGCGAACTGCGATCTCCGGCTGATCAATTTCAACAAGCGTGTACGGCAACTGCTAGGCCTTACCAACTTGCTTTCCGTTTTTGAAACCTGCGGAGAGTTTCGGATCCGGATGCCCTAGGATCATCACTGAATCCGCTCAAACACATAGTTTTCCGCCGTCAGGGCGAGCAGGAGCTCCTCCACGTGCTCTGAGCCGCGTGTCTCCATTGTCAAATCGATGGCCGTATCGCCGATGTTCACTCCGAAATAAGCGCGATCATAGGAGGTTTCGACGATGTTGGCGCGATGATGTGCAAGCACGCCCGTCAGCCGGTGAAGCGCCCCAGGATAGTCGGGCAGATGGATGCGCAGGCGAATCAGGCGGCCATCCTTTACCAGGCCGCGCTCAATGATGCGCGAGAGGATGGAGACGTCGATGTTGCCGCCCGAGATGATGGCAGCTACCCGCCTGTTAGAACAGGAAGTCTTGTGATGAACCAGCGCGGCCACCGCTGCTGCCCCAGCGCCTTCCACCAGGGTCTTCTCGCGCTCCAGCAGCAGGAGGATGGCGTTGGCGATCTCTTCTTCCTCCACCGTAACCATCTCGTCCACGTACTTCTGCACCATGGGGAAGGTGCGATCTCCTGCTCTCCTGACGGCAATGCCATCGGCAAGGGTGTAGGCCACAGGCAAGGTGACGGGATGGTTTTCGGCCAGTGCAGCCTTCATCGAGGGAAGCCTTGAGGTTTGCACGCCGATGACATGGATGCGGGGATTGGCTTCCTTCAGCACGCAGGCCAGTCCGGCGATCAGACCGCCTCCCCCGACCGAAGTGATGACGGCTTCCATTTCGGGGACCTGGTCCCGGAGTTCCAAGCCAATCGTTCCCTGTCCGGCAATCACCGCGTCATCATCGAAGGGATGGATGAAGGTAAGGCCGAACTCCTCCGAGCGGCGGCGCGCCTCGTCGCAGGCTTCGTCATAGTTTGCCCCGTGGAGGATGACCTCCCCTCCGAAGCGCCGCGTGGACATGACCTTATTCAAAGGGGTCGGCAGCGGCATGCAGATTTGTGCCGGAATCCCCCTCTTGGTTGCGTGATAGGACACTGCCTGTGCGTGATTGCCCGCAGAAGCGGCGATCAAGCCGCGTCCTTTCTCCTCCGGGGTAAGGCTGAGGATCTTGTTCAGCGCTCCGCGCTCCTTATAGGAGCCGGTCATCTGCAGGTTTTCATATTTGAGGAAGACATGATTGCCGGCGAGCCTTGAGAAAGCGTCCGAATAGGCGCATCGCGAGACGAAGACCGATTCTCGGACCTGGGGGTATGCTTTTCTGACGTCCTCCGCAGTGATCAATCCCTTGCCTCAAGAGTAGCGATCACTCTGGATAATCAAGGCCTTAGCCGAAATCACGCAGAGTGGATCCCGTCAGCATACATGATCTCTTCAGCAAGTCCATCCGGGGCGATCAGTCGATCAAGTCGCACAGATCTGGGGCTGATGATCGACGCCTCCCCTTCCCGGTCTACAGTTCTGTGTATCTCAATTTACTGGAAATCCCAATTCTGGTAGATCGAAGGTGGAACAGTTTGCCCCAGGCGGAACAGTCTCCCATAAATGATTCAGCGAGGGAAACGCGGGTCGCTGGCAAGACAATTGCACCCACTAGCGGGTGAGGACGGGGCACAGCTCGTCGGCCCCAAAGCGACCTTATGAAGCGAAGTTTTCAGCCAACACCGGAGCAGATGAAGAAGATCGTAAGCCTTCGTGAGATGGGTATTACGGCAGCAAACGTAGCCCAGAGGTTCGGCGTGCGCCGAGCCGTAATCAGCAGAATCGTGAGTGAGTATCGCGCGGCCCTCCAAGCGCAGTCCCTCAAGGAGGAGAGGCAGCCCTAGACTTCCGCCCGCGCGCTTCGTCCTTCAGATTCCACCCACAACCCGGTTCGGCGCTCAGCCTGGTGACATTGTCCGTTTTCCCCCTCACGGTATGTAGATTCTCTATGGTTGTCAGGTTCTCAGCGTGCGTCGGCCAGCTGAGCACCTACCTTTGTGAATCTGCCGTCACCCGTAAGAGCAGTCCGCTTCCCGCCGGAACGTGCACGTTCCTTGGGGATTCCAACACAATCTCGCCCACCGGCGCGGTCCTGCCTGCATGGCCAATCGCCAGGCTATCGAATCCGTATGCTCCGCAAGCGGAGGACGAAAACACCCACAGGGCCTGGTTTTCGCCGCTGCCCTCGATCGCGCCCCGGCAGTTCCCCCTGGTGGAGCTTCCCAGCTGAGCCAGCACGCCGTTCGCATTCGCCGGCGTGCCAACCACCGCGCTTCCTGGTCCCACGACGGATCCGCCTCCCCGGTACACGACATCGCCACCGACTTGCATCGTAGTCCAGCTATAGACCGAGGTGCCGCGGTCGGGCGAAGGACTCGTAGGTACCTGGGCGTCGTTCACCGCCATCATGGAGGCGATCGCTCGCAAGTCCGTAACCACGGCGATCTCCTTTTTCCTGACAATCACTCGATCGAACTTCAGCGAGACACTGGCAGTGGCGCCGCCTGGCTTGCTGACCTCGAGAATGTGGCCCAGAACCCAGGATCGTGCCGGGAGACGCGATCCCGACGGCAGCGGGACGTCCTGCATGATCCTTCCCGCTATCCGCTCACCTGGCTTGCTGCGCGTAGCGTCGATGGTCGAGGAAAGCATGATGGGAATGACAGTGCCGGCGGGAATCGTATCCTGAGCCACTGCCACCGCCACCAGCAAGAGGAATGGAATAATCACTCTGATCGATTTCATCTCTCTATACCTCCGCTTGGAGAGACGGCTCTGTCGTTGTTCCCGCAGATCGAATCGATCAGTGTTCGCCCAATTCGTAGCGCAGTCTGGCCTGGGCGAAGCGGTACTGATACCGAGCCGTCGTGCTGCTGATGTCAGCCTGGGTCTTCTGCAGTTCTGCCTGGCTGAATTCGACAATCGAACCCAGGCCAAGGTCATAACGGGTTTGCGCCAAATTGAGCGCCAGGCCCGCTTGCTGCTGCAACTGGCGCGCTACATCCATTTGCGAATAAGTCCGGTTCAAATCCAACCAGGCCGTGCGAACATCGCGAGCCACGCGGTTGCGCAGGTCCACAAGTCGCTGGTTCTCCGCCTGGGAAGCCAGTTCTGCTTCGTGCGCCCGGGCGCTGAACAGGAATCCATTGAAGACGGGGAGGTTGATGTTCACTCCCGCCGCACCCCACCAACTGGGCATATGCCCGGTGTCAAACGGCACCACTCCAAGCGTCGCCAGCGCGCTCACCGTGGGGCGCATGAGATCGCGCTCCGCGTCGCGGAATTTCCGTGAAGCCTGGTAACCGTAGGCCAGCGCGGCGAGGTCCGGGCGTTTCTGAAGAGCTTCGGTAATCAAGCTGTCAACGTCGGGCGGAGGCGCAGGAAACGTGGCGTCTTCCTCCACCAATTCGAAATTCTGCAAGCTCTGAAATCCCAGGATTGCCGACAACGAGGCCTGGGCAGAGTTCGAATTGTTCTGCGCTTCCAGCAACAGGAGCCTGGCCTGGGCAAGATCGACCTGGGC
This sequence comes from Terriglobales bacterium, assembly GCA_035319065.1. Taxonomy (GTDB): domain Bacteria; phylum Acidobacteriota; class Terriglobia; order Terriglobales; family Acidobacteriaceae; genus DASPRM01. The sequence continues at coordinate 2,456 of DATHDM010000169.1, read as the reverse complement.
GAAGCTTAAGTCCAGGTCCGATTTCAACTTTGCCGTGGTCAGCGCCTGCACCCGGTCAACCACCGTCTGCCTTTCCGCCACCGTCTGGGCGGCCACCTTCACCAGCGCCGCCGTCTGCAGCGTCTGGTAGAAAGTCTGATCGACCACAAGACCAATCTGTTGTGCGGTAGCGATGGCATTCTGGTCTTCGGCCTTGGCCCGCAGCCGGGAACTGGAGAGCAGGTTGGCGCTGCGGCCAAAATCCGTGATCAGTTGCGAAATGGTCGTGCCTGTGGCGGCGCGGCTGAACAGGATCGGATTGTTCAATGCGCCTGCGCCTATGCGGCTGTTTTCCTCCGCATCCACGCCGGTCAGGCTGATGGCGGCCGTAGGCAGAAGCCCGGCTCGCGTCTGCCGAACGACTTGCTGCGAGGCCAGCGAGCTCAAACGCGCGATGGTGATCTGGGGATTATTCTTCAGCGCCAGCGCTTCGGCGTCGTGCAGGGTCAGTCGCTGCGGCGGTGGAATCGGTGACGGGCCCTGCGCCGCAGCTTCGCGAAGGGCGCAAAGGAACAAAACCATGATCACTACCAGACATCTCGTTCTTGTCATTCTCCGGTCTCGAATCATGCCTTCTGTTCAGCCGCAGGCTCCTCCTTGCCGTGAATCACGAGATACGCTGCCGGGACCAGGAACACGGTAACCACCACGGAAACCGTGAGCCCGCCGATGATCGATCGCGCCAGGGGCGCGTACTGCTCGCTCCCCTCGCCCAGCGCCAGCGCCATCGGGATCAGGCCCAAAATCGTCGCCAGGGAAGTCATCAGCACTGGGCGCAGGCGGATACGGCAGGCGGTGGCCACTGCTTCGCCTATCGGCATGCCCTGTTTGCGCAGCTCTCGCGTGAATTCCACGATCAGGATGCTGTTGGAAACTACGATGCCGGTCATCATCACCACTCCCATCAGCGACATCACATTCATCGTTGTCCGTGTCACGAACAGGAAGACTAAGACCCCGGTGATGCCCGGGGGAATCGCCAACAGAATGATAAAGGGATCGACGAAGGAGGCGAATTGCGCCATCAGCACCAGGTAAACCAGGATGACGGAGAGCACCAAACCGAGGGCGAAGCTTCGAAACGACTCCCGCATCCCCTGCACCGAGCCGCGCAGCGTTACCCGCACATTTTCGGGCAGCTTCACCGTCGCCACTGTTTTTTCCACCCGGCTGGCGAGACCGCCCAAGTCCTCCGAGGAGGGCGCGACATATACATCGATCACCCTACGCAACTGGTAGTGGTCCACCTCGGTCGGGGTGTTGATGGTCTTCACCTCGCTGACCGCCTCCAGATCGGTGGGATTGATGTTGCTGCCCGCCCGCAGGGGGATCTGCTTGAGATCGACCAGCGACTTCACCTGGCTCTCGGGGTATTGCACCGTCAGGAAGTAGTTGTTGCCGCTCTTGGGGTCGACCCAATAGCTGGGTGCGATCATGGCGTTTGAGGTCAACGCGGTGATCACGTTGTTCACCACTTCTTTGGAGGTCAGTCCCAGCCGGCCTGCCATCTCGCGATTGATGTTCAGCTGAATGCCCGGGTAATCCAGGTCCTGGGGAATCAGTACGTCGCTGACGCCCTTGGCGCCGCGCAGCCTCTGCGCGATCTCCGACGCCGTCTGATATGCCGCATGCAAGTCGTTACCGCTCACCTGAACATCGATGGGTGCGGGCAGACCCAGATTGACTATCGCATCCACCAGCCCTCCCGCCTGGAAGTAGGTAGACAACTCGGGAAGATCGTCGGCAAGCTTGCGGCGTACGCGATTCATATACTCGTAGCTGCCGATCCTGTGGCCCTCCTTGAGGCTCACCTGCACAAAGGCCGTGTGCTGTGCCGAATTGCTGGTGTAGATGGCGGAAAAATCGGGCGTGATCCCGATGTTGGAGACAATCATACCCAGATCCCGCGGGTCCACTACCTCGCGGATGTCCTTTTCCACTTGTTTGATGTACTGGTTGGTGAGCTCAATGCGGGTCCCGCTGGGAGCTTTGATGTTGATCACGAACTGCCCAGGGTCGGTGCGCGGAAAGAACGACACGCCCAGCAGCGGGTAGAGGCCGAGGCTGAACACGAAGATTCCCACTACTCCCAGGATGGTTGCCACTGGACGCAGCAGGCTCTTGCGTACCGCCCTGTCGTAGCGCATCAGCATGCGGTTGTAGCGATGATTGAATTCGCGGACGAATCTCCCGAACCACGACCTCCGAACGTCTTCCCCTCCTTCTTGGTCCGCCTCGCGAAGGCGCATGAAGCGTGCACAGAACAGGGGCACGACGGTCATGGCCACCATGTAGGAAGCAAACAAGGAAAGCACCACCGCCAGGGCCAGAGCGGTGAACAAGAACCGGCTCACACCGTAGAGAAACACTACCGGAAAGAACACAATCGCCGTGGTGACGGTGGCTGCCAGTACCGG
>DATHDM010000168.1:0-21298 GCA_035319065.1 Terriglobales bacterium | reverse complement strand
CTCGCTTGCCGTTGTGGCGAAACTCCTTCGACAGAGGGGGTACGAAGGGAGCGTGCGCGGCAACAGCGGCCTCTTTCACCTGCAGGAACAAGGGATCGTCGTTGCCGTTTCCAAACAGCAGCACCAGGTACGCCCTGGTGCCCACCGATCCCACCCCCACGACTCTGTGGGCCACGTCCACCGCATAGTAGCGGCCCAGCATCACCCGCCGCTCGCGCGACAGCGTGAGGGAATACTGGTTGAGGGCTTTGATCACCTCGTGCTTTGTGCTCTTATCGACGAGAGTTAATACCGGGGGGTCTTCTCGGAACTTCCATGTTCCATCATTCTGGCGATCCGCAACCTTGTTCAATAGGCCGCGGTTGTCGGTGCGCACGGCCTTGGAAACTGTTTTGTTGAACACGGCCCTGGTTTTGGCATCCATTTTCGCGATGGGATTGTCCCTGCCGGGGTAGGCATGAAGGTACCAGATATCCATCACGCCCATGCCCTGCAAGCGATGGACATTAAAGCGATATCCTTCCACGCAGCGCCTTACTGCCGCCGCTCGCTCGCGGCGATTCAGACCATTTTGGCGTCCTGCGACGTTGACGCTGGCCGCGAGCCGTTTCAAGTCCCACTCCCACGGACCCACGGTGGCTTCATCAAAGTCGTTTAAATCGAAGACGACCTCGCGCTGTGGAGTCCCATACAAGCCGAAGTTGTTCAGATGCGCATCGCCATCCATGACAGTGGGAATGCCGCTGATCGGCGTCGTGGAAAGATCGGCTGCCATTACACACGCTGAGCCGCGAAGAAAAGCGAAGGGCGATCCAGCCATCCGCCCCATGCGAAGGGGTATAAGATGCTTTTGCCGCCCCTGGTTACTGGCCATGACAGTCTTGACCGGATCGGGCCGGTTCCTCGGCGCCTTCCACTCCGCGTGCGACTCTCGCGGAACAGCGCGACGCAGCGCTTTTCCCTGGGCTCTCCGCTCTTCCCAAGGTTCAGCCTTACGGGCCAGATCAAATTCGGGTAGCTCTTCAAGTATTGCGACTGCCATTCCTATTCCTCCCTGACCGCTTTATTGCACACTCCTCCTCACTTCACAGCGTTCAGCAACGCCTTCAGCACGACGGCTAATGGGACCTCAGCCAGGACAACCGGGATCATCGGCAAGGCGACAGCAAGGGCGAGCACTATGAATGCGCCTTTGTCGACGGGGAAAGGCTGCATCTTCTCTATGTTTTCGTAACTGCTTCCGTAATCAATCAGCGTGCTGATTTCAGGTGCGGTGAGGAATTCCTGCTCATGGCCCGTGCGATTGAGAATCCATTTCAAATGGAAATCCATGCTGTGTATCTGGCCGAGCGTTCCATAGTCCAGGATGCCCTGACGCCGCAGCTTGGCCAATCGCGGAACGAAAAACACGAGTGGACCAATAGCGATGAGTAAGATTATGGCCAGCAGAACTGCAGCCTGCAGCCTAAAGCCCACAAGGTGCGCGCCCTGATCGAGGATTTGATGGCGCCAATTAGAAGCAATTGCCGCGGAGACTGCGAAGGCAAACGGAGCATTGCCCATTGGCGAGAGACCCAGGAACCCAATTCCACCGTGGCCGTCTGGATGGGTGGCGACGAGCTGCAAATCCAATCGCGACAGGCGAAAGAGGAAATACGACCAAAGCAGCCATTTCCAGAGACTCAGACCAACCAGAAACTGGTAAATCAGCTGACTGACCAAAGCGTAATACCATCCCGCAGGAAGAAGGTGGCTGGCGCCTTCACCGGCAAGAGCCCAGGGACGAGGTTCGTGAACACGAGAGGAAATAGCGAGAGCCACAGAAATGTAAACAGCAGCGATGATGGCGAGTTCCGGCCAGACTGAATCGCGCCAGCGCAACAGGCTGTGGATGACGAGATCAAGGTCGGCTAGTCCTTTCGGTTTCAATAGTCCAGCGTCGCGCAGGTGCTGCACAATCAAACGAAATCGCGATTCCATCAACACCTGCCCCAACAGCAGGACGGGCACCGCGATCAGCAGGCGACTGGTGACCCGGTAGTCGGCAAGCAGGCTTCGCAAGGCGGAGGGGTGGAAGAGCGCGGTCATCATCACCAGCGGCAGCCATCCCACCGCAATGGCAAGAATGATGCGTCTCCCCAGATTCCAGTGCGTGGAGTCAATCAGACGAGTGGTTTGCTGGGCGCGATAGAACGGTCCTCCGCGGATAAGGGAGGCGTCGTCAGAGACGGAGGGCGACACCTGCTGCTGCGGAAGGAAGGGCACGGAGTTAGGCTGAGCCATGGCAGCTCCTGCGATTCTCCCTCCGGGCTACTGGATGAAGTAAAACCAGAGCGAGTAGAGTCCGAGAATAGAAACCAGCACAGCGATGGCGACGCTAAGCGGCCATTTCGCCACCACTGGGATTTCGCCAAGACGTAACCGGCGCAAAACCAGCCAATGTGAAATCGCGGCGATAAGTGTAGCAACCAATCCGATCAGTACAAGTGCCACGCCCATGCGAATGGCTGCCTGATGAAGGCGGACCGATTGTTGGGTGTGGGTGAGCTGTTCGAGCGCGCGAAAAAAGCCGATCATCCCGAAGCCAAAGGTGGCGAACGCCAAGGCGGTGCGAATCCAGGCTAGAGTCGTACGGTCGAGCGCAAGAGAGGTGCGAAACCTGGCGAAACTAGTGCGCTGGCCGGCCAAAGCGGTTTTCGCGTCGGCAACTGGCTCCCGGCTCACGCGAGCTCCTTGATCAGTTTCCCGGATACAGATTTGAGTGCGCCTGAACGGCAAAAGAACGCAATTGAAATCCGCTTAATTACTGCTTCCTGCGGGGGTCTCCATCTTCCTCATGGCCTCGTCGATGGCCTTCTTCATGCTGAGCGTGTCGGCGCCTTGCCGTGGAGGATAATCCTGCAAGCTCTTGAGATGAGCTGCTAGAAATGGACCCGCGGCAGTAGGAGCCCAGAGCTTGTGAGCGAAAAACTCGCGCCCGATGTAGCCGAACTCCTCCGAGTCGGGGGTCATCTTTTCCATGGGATCCATAAGCAGATTCACTACATAGGGCACACTCGGGTAGCTCTTCGGATCAAACCAGTTGTTATGCATCTTGACGCCGATATGCATCTTCCAACCGTCGACGCGAATGGCCATGAGATCGGTTTCGTCGTAATAGAAAATTTCCCGGCGTGCAGATTTTTGCGATTTTCCCGTCCAGTAATCGAGGTTGTTGTATCCGTCCAGGTGAACCTTGTAGGTCGTCGAACCCATCTTGTACCCGGTTAGAAGGTTTTGCTTCAGATCCGGCAACCCGGCGGCGGCAGCGAGCGTAACGAAGAGATCTTCGTGGCTTTGAGTACCATTGGAGACGGTGCCGGCGGGAATATGCCCAGGCCATTTGATCAAACAAGGTACACGCACGCCACCTTCCCAAGTTGTGCCCTTTTCGCCACGGAAGGGAGCGTAGCCACCGTCCGGCCAAAACATGAGTTCGTTGCCGTTATCGGTGGTGTAAACAACGATCGTGTTGTCCGCAACTCCCAGTTCGTCGAGTTTCTTGAGAATGGCGCCAACATGCTCGTCATGTTCAAGCATGCGAGCGCGAACTACATCCTCCTCCGCTCGGCCTTCGTTCACCGCCATCTGAACGTACTTGGGATTGGGATGCGACCAGATATGGATCGCAGTGGAATTAAACCAAACAAAAAAAGGCTTGCCTCCTTTGCCGTTTTTGTCCATCCATTTCAGGGTTTCGCCCAGGACTTCGGCATCGAACGTCTCCATGCGCTTGCGGGTGAGCGGACCGGTGTCTTCAATTTTCTGTCGTCCGACTCTTCCGAATTTCGGATCGGTGGTGGAATCATCCGTATCCATTGCCCAGGTGTGAAGCACGCCACGCGGTCCGAACTTTTTCAGATAGTCAGGATTCTTGTGCGCAGGGTAATCGAGTTCCTCAGGCTCCTCTTCCGCATTGAGGTGGTACAGATTGCCGAACCATTCGTCGAAGCCGTGGTTGGTAGGCAGAAATTCGTTGCGGTCACCGAGGTGGTTTTTCCCGAACTGTGCGGTCGCGTATCCTTGCGACTTCAATACTTCTGCGAGGGTCGGATCTTCTTTTTGAATTCCGCGTGTTGATCCAGGAATGCCGATGGTAGTCATACCAGTGCGGATGGGCATCTGTCCCATGATGAAGGCGGCGCGACCGGCAGTGCAGCTTGGCTGTCCATAGTGATCGGTGAAGAGCATGCCGTTCTTGCCGATGCTGTCGATATTCGGGGTCCATCCCATCATGCCGTGCGTGTACGCGCCCACGTTCCAGTAGCCGATGTCATCGCCAAAAATCACGACGATGTTTGGTTTTTGTTGAGCTGAGACGGGCAACAAGGAAAGCGTGAACGCAAGGAGCACGCCAATGGCTGGATAAGCGATTCTTCGCATGTTCATCCCCTCGACATGGCATTCGGTGGTCAAAAATAGCTGCTGAAAACTGGCACAAGCAACTTCTCTGTGAAATTTCTCGACAATCGTTTTCCTGTGAATAAAAAATATCTTCTTGACTTTCTTAAGTTGCAACGGAAGATTGCAACCCGCGAGTATTTGTGCAATTCTGCGAGACGTTGCTTGGCCTTGTCGGAGGAAGCGCGACTATCGGCCTTGGAACAGTTGTGTCGGCGCGGCCCGGCGCGAGGCTGCAGCCGATCCCTTATTGTTTGGCGGGAACCCGGAACTATAACTACCTTTTCGAAATAGGCCTTTTCTTGATCCCGAAGGAGGTCAAAAACCATGGTGTTTTCACTCTTCCCAAGACTGGCGACGTCGATTCGAACAAGTGCCCTGGGGTTCGTGGTTATTTGCATCTTTGCGTGTTTGGCCGCACCCGCCTGGGGGGCGAGCAAAGAGAAAGATGAGGAAACCCTGAAGAACGCGGCCACCGTATTTCAGCAGGTGGTCACGGGCGACGATGTTCCTGCGGACGTGCTGGCGAAATCGCTCTGCATCATCGTGCTGCCGAACGTGAAGAAGTTCGGTTTTGGTGTGGGAGGAAGCGGGGGGCGTGGCGCACTGAGCTGCCGCACGGGAGAGAACTTCACTGGCAAGTGGTCCGCTCCTGCGATGTATAGCATCGGCGGCGCCAGCGTCGGCGCACAGGTTGGTGGATCGTCCACCGATTTTGTAATGCTAGTGATGAACAACAAAGGCGTAGAGGCTGTCCTTAAAGACAAAACCAAAGTTGGCAGTGACGCCAGTGCCACCGCCGGTCCTAGCAGCGCGAGTGCCACCAGCACTTCGGTGGGCGGCTCCGACCTGTTGACTTACGCGAAGTCCAAAGGCCTGTTTGCCGGCGTATCTCTGGATGGAGCTACTCTCCACCAGGATGGCGACGCTAACCAACGCTTGTACGGCAAAGTGATGAGCGCTACCGACATCGTACGTGGGAAAGATGTGAAGCCGCCCGCCGGTGGACAGGAACTGGTCACGCTGCTGGATAGCAAAGTTCCCAAGCTCAAGCATTGAGAGGGGACGCAGGAACAGCAAAAAGGGAGCGAGGTAGAGCCGGTAAACGAGAGCCGCAGGGCTGAGCGAAAAGGCTTGTTTGCATGAATTCGATTGCCAGCTCTACCGCATGAGGAAGAACTGCTCGTCTCGCACTTTTCGAGGCCATCAGCATTTTTTGCTTGTGATTGTGTGGCCGCGCTCAGTTCGCACATAAACCCATTAGAAAAGAAGCGCCTGTAGGAAGAGCGCGATAATCACCGCTGACACAACCGTGACCACTCCAGGAAGCATGAAACTGTGGTTGAGCAAATACTTTCCAATCTTGGTTGTTCCGGTTTGATCGAAGGAGACGGCAGCTAATAGAGTGCCGTAAGTCGGGAGAACGAACACGCTGTTAGCCGCTGGATAGAATGCAATCAGGAGCGAAGGGTGCAGGCCAAGCGCCAGGCCCACCGGCATGAGGATTACAACCGTGGCAGCGACGCTGAAAAGCATGGCCGATAGAATGAACAGCCCTGCCGCGAAGGCCCATGGATAAACGCGGATCAGGTCGGAGATGGAGCTGACGATAAGGGTCCGGTTGCCCTCGAAGAAAGAGGAACCCAGCCAGGAAACGCCAAGAATGGAAATGATTGCTACGATGCCGCTGCGCATGATGGTTCCCTTGAGCGTGGCCTCAGGTGAAGCCTTGAACAGGATCATGATCAATCCTGAAATCGCGATCATGACGATCATAATGGCCATTCCCATGCTGACCTGATCGGTTTGCGTGGCGCCGCCTTCAATTGTTTCGTACACCGGGCGTAGTCGCGGGAACACGCCAATCAACACAACCATGATGATGCCGGCAAGAAAAAGCAGCATCGAGCCACGCGCATTTCTGAGTGCTTTCCCCTGCGGCACCGGAGTTGATTCCACAGGCTTCAGGGCGCCGCTGGCAAGGCGCTCTTGATATTCGGGATCGTCGCTTAACTTCTTACCGCGCCAGGAAACGGAAACCGCACCGATCAGGACAGCCAGGAATGTGGAAGGTATCGTGACCGCGAGCAGACGCGGAAGCGAAATATTATGTCCGGCAAGAAGGCCCACCATCGCCACCGTGGCGGCGGAAATCGGAGAGGCTACCGCTCCCTGAAAACCAGCAATCACACTGATAGACAATGGACGCTCAGGGCGGACATCCGCCTTGCGCGAGACCTCGGCGATAACCGGCAGCAAGGCGTAAATTACGTGTGTCGTACCCGAGGCAACGATCAAAAGATACGTGACCACAGGGGCAACAAAGGTTATGTACTGTGGGTGTCGACGCAGGATTTTCTCCGCCACCATAACCAGATAGTCAAGCCCGCCAGCGGCTTGCATTGCAGCAAGCGCAGTGATCACGGCAATGATCATGCCGAGGACGGTCTGGGGGGGACCACCGGGTGGCAGGTGAAATACGAAGACAAATACGCCCAACCCAACCCCGGCGACGGTGCCGAGCGCCAGTCCTCCGAGGCGCGCACCAATCAAGATGCAAGCCAAGAGAATGCAGAGTTCAATCCAGATCATCAGTTAGAATCCATGCCAGAGGATTCAGTCGCCTAAGGGGCGGAAGCTGGCACAACCACCCCATCAGTAGGTGTAAAACAAAGTCTGGATTTCTGCCGTGGTCCGAGGCTTGAGCAGCGCCAACATCAGCAGAATCCTAGCCTTCTGCGGGTTGAGTTCGTCGGAGGCTACGAAGTTCATCTCATCATCGTTCACTTCCACGTTGCGCCCGACGCTCCCAGTGACCACCCGGCTGCTTCTGACCACCACGACCCCTTTCTTGGCAGCTCTCGCGGCAGCCGACAGGGAAGCTTTGTTCATGTTGCCATTGCCGACTCCGGCAATGACGATGCCTTTGGCGCCATTTGCAACCGAGGCATCGATCAGGTCCGCAGTCATGTCGGCGTAGGCATAAAGGATGTCAACGCGGGGCAGCTTGCTGACTCCAGCTACGTCAAATTCACTTGTGGTGGTGTGCTTCCATGGCGGCGTGTTATAGAAGTCGTTCTTGCCGTAACTGGAGACGCCAACTAGTCCGCGCAGGGGCGACATGAAGGTTTGAACCGCCGTCGTGCTGGTCTTCGTAAGAGAGTGTGCTCCGTGGACCCAGTCATTCATCGCCACCAGCACGCCTCTTCCGCGGGAGCCAGGATCTGCGGCAACGCCCACCGCATTGAACAGGTTGAGCGGCCCATCCGCACTTACCGCGGTTGAAGGCCGCATCGAGCCCACCAGGACAACGGGCTTCTGGCTTTTCACCACCAGGTTAAGAAAGAAGGCTGTCTCTTCCATGGTGTCGGTGCCATGGGTGACGACAATGCCGTCCACATCATTCTGGTTGAGAAGCGCGTTGATGCGTTTGGCGAGTGAGAGCATGATGTCCAGTGTCATGTCCTGCGAACCGACGTTGGAAATCTGCTCGCCCTTGATGTTGGCCAGGCCCCGAATGCCGGGAACCGCTGCCAGCATCGTGTCAATGGTTACAGCGCCGGACGTGTAGGCTGCTTGCGTTCCTGAGGCTGCAGCCCCGGCAATCGTGCCCCCAGTAGCCAGGATTACGATATTGGGAAGCTTCTTTTCCTGAGCAGCAGAGTGCAGGCCAACGCCCAAGCAGAGAAGGGTGATGAGCAGGAAGGGAACTTTGTGTCTCGATTTCACGGATATCTCCTTATTAATGGAAACTCCTGAGGCCACAATCGCGACAACGCTTGCAACTAGACTATTTCGATTGATACTTGGATTTATCGAGCCCGGTTAACTTCACGGGATCCAGCAAATCCCTGATCTGTTGCTCCGATAAGATCTTCTTTTCGCGAATGATTTCCAGAATTCCCTTGTTGCTCCTGTAGGCCTCGCTGGCCAGTTCCGTTGCCTTTTCGTACCCCAAAATCGGATTGAGCGCGGTCACAATGCCAACCGTTGTTTCCAAATAACGCTCCAGCACCCTTTCGTTCACGGTGATGCCCTCGACGCACTTGGTTCGCAGAGTGACCGACCCGCGATATAGCAGACTCTGGGATTCAAGGACCGCCAGACCCTCGATTGGTTCATAGGCATTGAGCTGGAGCTGGCCATGGTCGGCTGCCAAGCTGACGCTGTAATCGTTGCCGATGACACGGAACGCGATCACATTGATCAGTTCGGGAATAACCGGATTCACCTTGCCCGGCATAATCGAGGAGCCCGGCTGCAAGGCGGGCAAGTTGATCTCAAACAGTCCAGCTCTCGGGCCGGAGGTCAGTAGAATCAAGTCGCTGGCGATTTTTGAAAGCTTCACCGCGACGCTTCGTAAAGAGGAAGAATAGACGACAAAGCCTTGTTGATCCCAAGTCGCAGCGAGCATATCAGGTGCGGGGACGATCGGCTTGCCCGTCAACTTGGCAAGATGGGCGGCGCATCTTTCTGCATATCCCTTGGGCGCGTTCAGCCCAGTACCGATCGCAGTGGCACCCATGTTGACTGTGTATAGGTACTTTTCCGCATCCCTGAGCCCCTGGATTTCGCTTTCGATAGAAGACGCAAACGCGTGAAACTCCTGGCCCACTGTCATGGGGACGGCATCTTGCATCTCCGTCCGGCCCATCTTCACCATTTCCAGGTATGCATCGCCTTTCACTCGAAAAGAGGCCGCGAGTTTCTTCAACTCGTCGATCAGCTTCTCGTTCCGCAAGAGAAACGCAACCTTCAGGGCCGTAGGGTAGGAGTCGTTGGTGGACTGAGACATATTCAGATCATCGTGCGGATCGACGAACTGATACTCACCTTTCTTGTGTCCTGACAGCTCCAGCGCAATATTAGCGATGACCTCGTTGGCGTTCATGTTGGTTGACGTCCCCGCGCCTCCCTGGTACCAGTCCACTGGGAATTGATCGTGATACTTGCCATCGAGTACCGCACGGCATGCCTTTTCAATGGCGAGCAGCGTTTCTGGCTTCATGGCGCCAACATCGGTGTTGGCCCTGGCTGCGGCCAGTTTGACGATCGCCCATGCCTCTACGAAGCCGGGATAGTGATTGATGGGAACGCCGGAGATCTGGAAATTATCGAGTGCGCGCGCGGTCTGAATACCATAGTAGGCGTCGGCAGGAATTTCCTTTGATCCCAGCAAATCCTTTTCCACCCTGATTTTTTCCTGACCGCCTGCTGGCACAATGAGCAGGAGACAGAAACCCGCGAGCAGGATGACGAGCGTTTTTTTCATATGACCTCCAGGGACCTGGCATGCTCTGCAACACATGAGCTGATTCTCAAAAAAATCGAGGCGGCGCTTTGGTTGAGACCGATTAATAAGTCATCAGCTTTGAGTAGTTGTATTTGAGAGAAAACTGAAGACGATAATCGTTCACGTTAAAGCCATCGCTAAAATTTACCCGTCGTCCAAACTGGAATTCCCCGCCGACCATCACGTTCTTGACCGGGTAATAGAGCAAATTGGCGACCGCATAGTGGCCCTGATGGTAATCGGATGGCTTTTCGGCATTGGAGTTGTCGATGTTCACCATGGAATAGCCCATTGCGCTGCTGAATCTCTGATTCCAGTTGTGATCCAGGAACGCAACCACTCCCAGAACTGGCAAGGCCACTCCTTTGATTGGCGTCACCGGATTTCCAGGATTGTTCTTGACGCCAATGTCTATGGGCGCGTCGTTCATGTAATTCTCGATACCTTCGCCATAAACGACCTGGACTCTCCCGGTATCCTTCTTCCCAAACTTGAGGTTGGAGCTCACATTTATGCCCCAACCCCAGGCGGTGTCACCGAGCTTGAACTGGTCGTTGTTCGTGTCTACCCAGGTTATCTTGCGGACTATTCCCGCCAGTTGCAGGTATCCCCACTCCCGGGCCATGCGGGCCTGCCATGAGATGTCCGGCATATCGAACTTGGGCTTGATGCCTTGCAACTCGATGCGATCGGAATACACCCCTCCGTCGGCGCTGGCTCCAGGTCGCTCAACCGCGATGGTCAAGCGGCTTGCGCCTCTGATGGGCATCCACCGAAACTGCAGGTTACGGAAGAAGACCATCCCGTTTGGGCCCCAATACTCCAGGGTGTTGGGGAATACGTCGATATCCATGAACGGGCTCGAGGTTTGACCCGCCCCGAATTGTCCCAGTTCTCCATAGGCGTGCCGCAGGCGAAACGTGGTTTGGCCAGCGTCCACGCCCGTCCCAAACAGCTCAAATTCAAAAGTTGTCTTCAAGTCCCCGAGGGGAGTGGGGTTCGATGTCTTTACCCCGAATCGAGTCTGTCGGACGCTAAAGAACACCTTTCCATCGGGCGCAAACTCGTCTTTGAATGCTGGCAGTTTGGTCGGACGCACGACGTCGAACCAGTCGGGATCGTTTTGTTTGAACTGGTAGCCGGAATCGAGCTGGACAAAGCCATACAATTCGAGAGCGCGGTCGGATTCGCGGCTCGGCTTCTTATCTGCCTGCGTCGTCTCTTTCGGAGTCGCCGGCGTAGCTGTACTCGGCGGTTTCTCCAGGGCGCCGATCTCAGCTTTTACTTCTGTCATCATCTGCTCTAGCTGTGCCAGCTTCTCTTTCAGTTGCTGAAGATCTGGCTTGGGAGGGTTCTGGGATTGTGCCGGCATGCGAGTCGTGGAGAAAGCGACTGTCAGCAGCACGGCGGAGGCAACTCTTATCCAAACGCCGGAGTGATGCACTCTCATGGTGCCCTCCTTTTGGCTTCAGAATTTGCCGCACGGCACAACCGTCTGGAAACTGTCACTTCTGTCAGGTAATCATTCCATGGTGTGCAAAAACCACGCTCCACCTATTTCTAAAGAATTTTCTGGACCGATGGTGGGCGCGTGCTTTTCTCGGGTTGTGTTGCCACTGTTCCGCGTGGTCATCAGAAAACCGTAGCGCCATCTCGCGCAGATCACGCTTGAACTGACGCAGGCTTCCCAGGCTCGTTGTCCGCGTGGGCCTCACTTAGAAACCCTCACTGACAAGGGTCCCCAGAAAATCCCCCACAATGAAGGAACGGCGGCCAAAAGCAATGCCCTGCAAGCTACTGAAGGGATTTGGTGAGCGCGGAAGGAATCGAACCTTCAACCTACTGATTAAGAGTCAGTTGCTCTGCCAGTTGAGCTACGCGCCCTGCGAATGTGCAACGCATCCCAGCGGGAAATCAGGCATGACCCGCAAACCGCCTGGCTGATTGCTAAAACGGCGGGAAACGCAATCGACGTGATCGCCGCGCATTCGCGCGGCTCATTGATAATTTACAACACCGCGCGCGACTCTGACAACGTCGTGATACGGAGCGGAAACTTCCCGACCCACTAGAACACAAACGCCAGCCCGCCGCGCACTGCGCGAGGGGACTGTACCAGGTACACAGTCCGGCCGTCGGAGCCCATCACCGGCATGTAGCCCTGGGCCAGCAGATTCCGGACGTCCACCAATACCTCCATCTTCGCGGGCAGGAATCCGACCGAGGGCACCGGCTGGCGAACGAACACGTTCAAGTAAGGGTCGGCTTGCCCGGGCGAGGCATTGAACAGGTCAACGGGCGTGAGTGCACCGCCGCTGGTCCACTTGTAGGAAGCGATCCAGCGGGTCTTGGTGACCGGGGTATCGCCGGAAAACTTGGCCGCTACTCCGTGGCGGCGGACATTGTGAAGATCGTGCACAGTGGTGGCGGTTTCGCCGGGCAGCAGCGTCAAGACTCCGCCATACGAGTAATTGACCGTCGCCGTCAGGTCCTTGGATAGCTTGCGCTGCAACACCAGGCGGATGCCGTTGGTATTCAGGTCCCCGCCGTTGTAGTTGAAGGTGCCGGAATAAACGTCAGGCAGCACATTGGGCGCATTGGGATCCACGTCTCCCACGCCGGTCAGAGCGGCGTTGCGGATATTGTCGGAGAATACGGCCAGCTGCAGGCATGTCTTATCCAGCTTGTGGGATACGGAAATCTCCTGGTGGCGGGCCTTCTCCAGCACCGGATCGAAGTCCACCAGCGACATCCGCAAGCCGCCTTCGGTGAGATCGGCCGGGGCGGTGTCGTAACCTTTGCTGCGCCGGGAGTTGGGCTCCGAAGTGGCATACTGGTATTCCACCACGGTGCGCGGCGAGAGGTGCACGTCGATCGAGCCAAACGGACGGTAGGCATTGACTCGCCCCATGTATTGCACCGTCTGGAACTCCATACCGGCCCGAAGATCGAGGAAATCGCCGAGGGTAGTGGTGTCGGCAACCGAAGCAGTCAAGGCTTCCAACGCGCCATCGCGCGCGACGGTCAGCGGAGAGGTGGCGAAGCGGTGCATGGTCAGGGCCAACTCCGGCTTGGAGCCATTCGCCAACGCGTGCTCGTAGGCGGCATGCAGCACGGTTGCTCCCGCGCCGGGACCATAGCCGACGTCGCCCTGAAACGCCACGCGACCACTGCCGAACAGGGATCTTTCGACGGCGAAATCCGTGCTCATTTCACTGGGCCCGCCGAAAGTTTCCGGCTGGGAGCCCGCCATGAAGCCAAGGCTGGCCTTCAGACTCTTGGCCTGCGACTGGTTGGAGACTACCACCGGCCCACCGTTCTTAACCCGCAGGACGGGGCGGTTGGCCATCGAGCGCAGCGTCCATTTCCAATCGTCGTCGTCCTGGCTGGCGCGCCGCGTGGGTAGAAGTCTGATTGCCTCGGCCAGTGTATTGAGGGTCAGGTTTACCACCAGGCTGGCGCCGCTGTGAATGGAGACATTCTCTCGCAGGCTAGGAAGAAACGAGGGCGCGCTCACCTTCACGTCGTATACGCCCGGCAAAAGGTCTGCAGCCGAATAGAAACCCCGACCGTCGGTGAAGACTGTGATCTCCGGAACCAGTTTGCTGTAGGAGATGATCTCCACCATCGCGCCCATCTGCGGCACGCCGGAAGCATCCTTCACATGTCCCGAGATCGTGCCCGGCGTCGCGGCGAGCGCTGACACCGCGAGCCCAACCAGCACCAAAGCCAGTCCGACCTTTCGGATCATTCCACCTACCCTCCACCGCAGGGGTGACACTTCCCTTCGAACCAACCCGGGATGAAACATCGGGGCTCCAGTGCAGGCCGCCGGAGCCGAAGCCTGTTAATTCTCACTCAACTGCAAACCGCGCCGAAGGCGAAATCTCCTGTTTGGAGACGTGGTCGTTGACCTTAATGGTTACCCGGTAAGTCCCAGGCTCCAGGCTGGTCAAGGGCATGGATTTTTCCAGCGTAACCTGCTCACCCACGTTGCCGAGGTCCTTGGTCAATTCCACTGCATGGACCACCGGCTTGTTGGTGGCGATATTCACCACGTCGTACTCAATGGTGGCAGACGGCTTTTTCGTCTGCTGATCGATCCCCAGGTTGTACACCTGCATCCAGAAATTGATTCGCTGGTCGCGCTTGAAGGATGCCGGCTTGCCGTCGGAACTATCCAGCCGCGGCCTCACCTTGGTGGTTCCAATCACAAAGGTGCCAGTCCCGACACTCTTCGCCGGGACCTTCTCCATCTGATCAGCCAGGATTAGCGACGAGGCCGTCAGCTTCTCGTCACCGTATTCGGGCACCATGATACCCCGGCTCCAGGTCCCCACACGGTCTCCGTTCACATCCTTGACCACCAGATCAAAGCGATAACGGCCCGGCTTGAGGGGCAGAGCCTTCCAGTAGAGCGAGGAGGTTTCCATTACTTTGGGCAGCAATTCAGCCGGCTCGGATCGCTCCACGGTGTCCTCAAACGTCTGCGCAATCTTCCCCGTGAGGGTCGTCACCCTGCCGAAGATATTGACCACACCGCGGGAGACACCATCCTTGGTCTGGAAGGTGATGTCCTTGTTCTTCATCTGAATGGTGATGGGGACCAACACTGTGTCCGAGGTTACCTTGATGAAGTCGGCCCGCACTTCAAACGGCATCAGGTTATAACGGACCTTTGTGGTGACCACCTCTTCCAAATCTTTGAACTTCACGGCCGGAGGCTTATTCAGCTTGGCGAACATCTCCAGCCGGTCAAACTGTTTGGACTGCAGCTGCGAGTCCATTGGGCCCGGGCCGAGGTTTTCGGGATTGGTAAATCGCTGCGTCTTGCTCGCCATTCCCATCTGCTCGTAGAGGGTTTCGCCGGCGCCGGGCACGTGCAGCAGCGCATCCTTCTCCGAGCGATCCATGGACAAGCGGTACTCGCCGCACATGCACTGATCGACGAACTCAATCTCGATTTCCTGGCCTACGCCTTCGAGGTAGCGATACCGCCAGCTCTCAAACGGGTAGGTAGAAGTCGAACCCCCACCTTCCTCCAGGGGACGGTTGTACATTCCGCCGGAAGGATGGGCATCAATCTCGTCCGGCGGCCCATACATGATGTAGATGCGGCCGCGGTCCGTCCTCCACCCCGGAATACCTGACGCAAAGTGTTCGTTGGCGTAGGCAATGCGGCGGTAGTGATCTTCTTTGTATTCATTCTCCACCGTGTCCGGCGTGGGATCGCGGCGGAGCCAGAATTGCTCGATAAACTGGTCGCGCTCTTCGTCGTTGGAGAGCCGCTTGAAGGTCTCCCGCTCTTCGTCGGTAATGATCCAGCGTACGTCCTCATCGAGCCACTTCTTATAGGTTCGGCTCAGCTCCTGTTTGAGGGCCTTGGCCTGCTCCTTCTTCTGCTTCTCCGAAAGGGGCCGCTTCAGAGGGTCCTGTTCCTGGCTTGCGGGTTGAGCCTGCGTCCCGGATTGCGACTGGGAAGCCTTTTCCTGCGATGGCGAAGCCTTGTCCCCGGTCGATTGTGCCAATACGCTCAGACCCAGGAGTAGAGGCGTGGCCAGAAGAATCGAAAAAATGCGGTTAGGCAACCGATCCGACATCAGGGGTAAGCTCCTCGGAGACACTACCAGATTTGTAAATTGTAAGTTTTTACCTGAGATCAATCAAGCGCGTGATTCATGAACTTATGGGATGCCTGCGACTAAGTGGCGAGATGCCAGCTATTTCGCGGACTTAACGGTTCGTCCCAAAAGCGATCCCAGTGCGGGAATCTGTAATCAAAGGGCTTCGTCGCCCGTCTCTTACGGTAGGGACGGAGGCTGCTGTGTCGGGTATAATTCACCCGGTCGTCCCGCAACACATCTATGCAGCCCCGCCTGATGCGAGCCGCCAAAGCAGCAAACTGGGGTGACGGGAGCATCAATTCGCGGTGAACTTTTGATCCGCCCACCGCGTATTCACTGAGAGACTGCTCCGGGCTCAATTGCGGCGCAGCCGGGTCACGACTAGAGATGGTCTGCGTCGCTTTCGAATGTTCCGCGGTCGCGCAATGAGACGAGCGTGAAGAACTGGAAGAAAATCGGCATTATCGTGGGTATCGTGGTTGTAGTGTGCGCGATCGTCGGCTTCACAGTTCATGAGAGCAGCAAGAATGTCACCACCGTGCAGACGGGCAAGGTCTTGCGCCAGGATCTTTCCTCCACGGTTAGCGCGTCCGGGGAAATTAAGCCCAAGACTTACGTCAACATAGGGGCCAACGCCTTCGGCAAGATCGTGAAGCTCTACGTCCACGAGGGTGATCGCGTCAAGAAGGGACAGATGCTGGCGCAGATCGAGAATGTACAGCCGGGCGCCGACGTCGAAGCCAATCGCGCCAGCCTCGAGGCGGCTCAGACCGACTCTGCTGCTCAGGAAGCTGCATTGCATACCGCACAGGCGGACTTGGAGCGGGCGAATGCGGACTTGGAGCGCGCCAAACTGGATTACCAGCGCGCCGAGGGGCTTTACGCGCAGGCTCTGATCGCCAAGCAGGACTATGACGCCAAGAAGGCCGCCTATGACAGCGCCGTGGCTGGGGTCGCACAAGGCAAGGCGCGCATCATTCAGAGCCGGGCGCAGAAGGAATCGGCGGACCGGCGCATCGCTCAGGCCAATGCCAACCTGGTGCGGGCGCGCGATGTACTGAACAAAACCGAATATGTGGCGCCCTTCGATGGCATCGTCACCAACCTGCCGGTCCGTGAAGGCGAGACGGTGGTGATCGGCATTCAGAATGCCCCCGGCAGCACGCTGATGACGCTGGCGGACATGTCGGTTATCACCGCGGAAGTGCGGGTGGATGAGACGGATATTGTCAATGTGCATAATGGCCAGGCCGCTGGGGTTACCATCGACGCTATGCCGAAGCAGACTTTCCACGGTGTAGTCACCGAGATCGGCAACAATGCCATGGTGCGCTCCACCGGCGTTTCCACTTCGCAATCCACGGCAGCCAGCCAGGAGGCCAAAGACTTCAAGGTCGTCGTCACCCTGACCGATCCGCCGGAGAATCTGCGGCCCGGGCTATCCACCACGGCCAAGGTCACTACTTCGACCAAGAAGGCGGCCCTGACAGTTCCCATCCAGGCGATTACCATTCGCCAGCGCGGCGATCTGCAGGACAAAAAGGCGGACAAGAAGTCAGTGGAAGCCGCGTCGCCGTCCGCAACGGCCGATCCAACCAAGGCAAAAGAAGAGTTGCAGGGTGTTTTTGTGGTGCGCAGTAAGAAGGCGCAATTTGTGCCGGTTACGACCGGAATCAGCGGAGTTACCGACATTGAGGTGCTTAGCGGTTTGGGAGAAGGGGATGACATTGTCACCGGCAGCTATAAGGTTCTCCGCACCCTGCGTAATGGCACTTCGGTGAAGGTTGACAATTCGGCCCCCAAGAAAGAAAGCGAAGAGAAGTCATGACTTTCCTGCTGCTGAAGCGTCCAAAACGATGGCGCCAGACCGGCAGCGGGAAGCGCCTGGGAACGTGGTGCTGATCTGGGCTTAGGCCCTGGGAGAGATGGGAGAACAGAGCATGGCGACCGAGGTGGCCAGCTTGAACGAAAGCACAATCACCGCTCCTCCAGATGGGTGCATGATCTGCACCGAGAATCTCTGGAAGACCTACGACATGGGCTCGGAGCAGCAGGTCCAGGCGCTTCGCGGCGTCAATCTGCGAATCGAGCGCAACGAGTACGTGGCTATCATGGGTCCCTCGGGATCGGGCAAGTCCACGCTAATGAACCTGATCGGCTGCCTCGACTCCCCCAGCGACGGCAAGTACTGGCTGAATAACCAACTGGTCAGCGAACTCGACGACGATGAACTCGCCCGCATCCGCAACAAGGAAATCGGCTTCGTCTTCCAGACCTTCAACCTCTTGCCTCGTGCCACCGCTCTGCACAATGTAGAGCTGCCCCTGATCTATGCCGGCATTCCCGCGGAGCAGCGAATCGAAAAGGCCAAAGCGTCACTGGCCGCAGTGGGAATGGAAGCGCGCATGAATCACAAGCCCAACGAGCTTTCTGGCGGCCAGAGGCAACGTGTCGCCATCGCCCGCGCCCTGGTCAACAATCCCTCCATCATCCTGGCCGATGAGCCTACGGGTAATCTCGACTCGCAGACTGGCACCGAGATCATGGCGTTGTTCGATCGCCTGCACTCGGAAGGAAATACCATCGTCCTGGTCACTCACGAGCACGATATCGCGGAGTATGCGCATCGCGTCATCCACATCCGGGATGGCCAAGTGTTCGCCGACGATCGCGGCACCAAGAAGCGCGGCCTGGGCTACACCGCAAAATAGGAAAGGTCGAGAGAATCAGAGGGGATGCAAATGCGCGCTACTGCGCGGCATTGACCGGAGTTGAGTTGCGCTCCAGCGAGGGTGTGCGCGCCGCAAAGAAGCTGTGGTCGTACAGGTTGCGATACATGCGTCCAGAAATCTCTGCTGCCTTGGGGCCGAAGGTGGGTCGCCCGCCGCGCAGAAAGACCACCACGACAACCTTTCCGACGTTGGTATTGGCGTAAGAAGCGAACCATCCGAAGCGCGTGCCGTTCTTGGAGCACGTCCCCGTCTTGCCGAGAATCTCTTCTTCGTTGAAGGTTGCCCGCAACGGCCGCGCCGTACCGTAGAGCACCGCCCCAGCCATGCCATCCGTCAAGTCCGGAATGACGTTGGCGATATCGAGGCGCCGCTTGACCTTGGGTTGGAAGCTTGCAACTTCCTCCGGCGTATTCGGATGCTGCAGGTAATAGAGGGTGCCGCCATTGGCGATCGCCGACACCAACGCTCCCAGCTGCAGAGGGGTCATGGAAATACTCTCGCCAAAAGAGCACATTTTGCCCACGCCGCCGAGCTTCGCACCCAGCTCTTCCGAAGGATATGTTCCCAGGTGTTCGCCCGGGATGTTAAAGCCCGCCAACTCGCCCAGTCCAAACTGATGCGCGTAATAGCTGACCTTCTCAAATCCGAGCGAGCGGCCC
This sequence comes from Terriglobales bacterium, assembly GCA_035319065.1. GTDB lineage: Bacteria > Acidobacteriota > Terriglobia > Terriglobales > Acidobacteriaceae > DASPRM01. The sequence continues at coordinate 2,550 of DATHDM010000168.1, read as the reverse complement.
AGCACTTCAAAGTACGTGTTGTTGGACCGCGCCAGAGCGTCGGTCAGGTCCATGCGGTAGCGTCCGCCAAGGTTGACCTTGGTGTCCTTGCTGATGATGCCTTCACTCAACGCCGCCAGGGCTACTGAAAGTTTGATCGTGGAACAGGGCTGGGCGCCTTCCGAGAGGGCCAATGGCTGATTCACCATTGCCAAAATGCGGCCGGAGTTCGGGTCGATAGCCACGATGGTTCCGTTCATGTCGCCCAGGGCATCAATGGCTGCCTGCCGCACCACCGGATCTTCGCCGCTGGCCTGATCGGTTGCAGTCTGATCGCCGGCAAACGAACTGGTATGGAAGCGCTCATAGTAGCGTCGATGACGGCGCGAACGGGTGGAGGTGGAATAACTGGAGCGCACCACGCGGTGGCTATAGCGACGTTGACTCATCCTGCGCTGGGTGCGCGGGTTCTCGGTCACCGTCTGAGATTTGTTCTTAGTATGGGAAAGCGAACGGGTGGACACGGTCGCGGCGCCGGCAGTCAGGGAAATACAGAGGCCTAAGATCACCACTGACAGACTGCGAAACAGGTTATCCAGACCCGATCCCTTTTGCATTCCTCCACCCAATTCCACGAATCGTTCGGTCGCACTCTCCCACAGCCAGACACGCCACCATGCGTACATCTTCGGGGCGTTCACTTTAGGGGGCGGAAATCGTAAGAAACTTGCTCGTTGCAACGCAACGAGGGACCCGCATTTATTGCCCTTTAGAGCCCACTCAACCGCCTCATCGTATCAGATGCAATTGCCGATCAGTAGGCTCACAAAGGGAGGACTCACTTTGGTAACGCGAGATGATTACCAGGAACCACGAGCCTGGCCCAAAACCGGCATGAAACCCTTGGCTCCTGGTAACTTCCATCTTCCCCAGTATTCAGCCTATAGGCTCTCCCCACGTTTTCGGATGAAAGCCGGTACATCCAGGTCATCCTGCTCGTAGGTCGCCTTGACGCTGCTGGTGACCTCGCTGAGTGAAGCGGTCTCGCGGTGTATAACCGGAATGGAATGGGTCATCGGCGCCACCCTTACCTCTTCGGCAATTGGCTCTGCTAGTGCAGCCGCCACCTGCGCAACAGGAGAGGGCATGGGAGCGTAGCCCGTGTTTGCCCGCGCCTGCGCAACTACCGCGGATGCGACCCGCTCTCTCCGTTCGGGGTGGGCATCCTTGAAGCCGGTGGCGATCACGGTAATCTTCACTTCTTCCTTCATTTTTTCGTCGAGCACTGCCCCAAAGATGATGTTGGCATCCTCATGCGCCGCACTCTGAATAATGGTGGAAGCTTCGTTGACCTCCGCCAGCCTCAGGGTGCTGGATCCCGTCACATTGATCAGGATGCCGCGTGCACCATCGATGGCTCCGGCTTCGAGCAGCGGCGAGGCGATCGCGCGCTGCGCAGCCTCGACCGCTCGGCGTTCGCCCTTGGCGGTTGCCGTCCCCATCACCGCGTATCCCATTCCCGCCATAATCGCCTTCACGTCCGCGAAATCGCGGTTAATGATTCCGGGAATGGTGATGATGTCGGAAATTCCCTGGACCGCCTGGCGGAGGATATCGTCAGCCACACGAAACGACTGGAAGAATCCCGCGTCCTGAGCCACCGCCAGCAGCTTCTCGTTGGGGATCACGATCAGCGTGTCCACGCAGTCAAGCAATTCCTGGAGACCGCGCTCCGCTTGCTGCATTCGGCGGCGCCCCTCGAAGACGAAGGGCTTGGTAACCACCGCAACCGTAAGCGCGCCCATCTCACTGGCGAGGGAGGCGATAATCGGCGCTGCCCCCGTGCCTGTGCCGCCGCCGAGTCCGGCGGTGACAAAAACCATGTCGGCGCCTTCCAACGCCTCAATGACGTTGTCGGCATCCTCCAGCGCACCTTTGCGGCCAACTTCCGGATTAGCGCCCGCCCCCAGCCCGTTGGTGAGCTTGACGCCCAACTGCAACTTTACCGGGGCACGCGACATCTTCAGCGCCTGCAGGTCGGTGTTGGCCACCATGAAATCGACGCCTTCCAGCTGCGCGTCGATCATTCGATTGACAGCGTTGCTGCCGCCCCCGCCAACTCCGATGACCTTGATCTTGGCGGTATTCGGCGCTTCATCGTTAAAGTGGATGCGAATGTCGTTTGGATCAGTCACTGCCCGCCTCTCTGCTACGAGTCTCTCTTCCCGAACAAACCCCTGAGCCGTGCCCCCAGTCCCTGCTCCTGCATGCTCTGTGACATGCGCAAGCGATAGGCATACAGAATGGTGCCGATGGCGGTGGCGAACTCCGGCTGCGCGAGCTCTGCCGGCATGCGTGCCAGCGGTGTGGGAATAGCTACCCGCACCGGCTTGCGCAGCACTGTTTCTGCCACCTCCGCGATCGAATTGAGCTTGGCCCCGCCCCCCGTCAGCACCAGTCCCGCGGCGCACAGGTCCAGAACTCCTGCCTGCCGCAGGTGGTCACGCATCATCTCGAACAGCTCGCGAGCTCGCGGTTCCAAGATCTCCCCCAGCATCCGTTGCGGCATCA
>DATHDM010000167.1:0-2978 GCA_035319065.1 Terriglobales bacterium | reverse complement strand
GGCCGGGCCCGCGCAGTTGGCCTGTCTGCGAGAGAAGGATGAAGGGTTGCATCAGCAATTGGCCGCGATTGCGGATGAACTGGATACGCTCAGCACGCGCGGCCACTTCTTCCGCATCACGAACTCCGATCGGGCAATTGGCGCTCATTTGAGCGGGGAAGTGCTGCGCCGCCGCAATGGCGCGGAGATGGCGGGCGTGATCGCCAGCGAGTTCATCGGCACGGCCGGTCAGAGCTTCGGCGCGTTTCTGATTCCCGGAGTGAAGTTCCGGCTGTTGGGCGAAGCCAATGATTACGTGGGCAAGGGGCTCAGTGGCGGATCGCTGACAATTACATCGGGCGAGGAAGCTTCCCGGCGGGGCGATGTGCTGGTGGGCAATACGGTTCTTTACGGAGCGACTGCGGGCGAGCTATATGTTGCCGGACGCGCAGGCGAGCGCTTCGCGGTGCGCAACAGCGGGGCTTTGGCGGTGGTCGAGGGCGTGGGGCAACACGGCTGCGAGTACATGACGGCCGGGGTTGTCGTGATCCTGGGTCCAGCGGGCATGAACCTGGGCGCCGGCATGACAGGCGGGGTGGCCTATGTGCTGCGCGATTCGATGCACGGTCATGATTACAACGCGCATTCGGTGCATCTGCGGCCGCTGGAAGTGCGGGAGGAACTGTGGCTGCGGCTGGTGCTGCGGCGGCACCTGCGGCTGACAGGCAGCCCGCGGGCATTACAGTTATTGAGTTCGGATGCTGCGTTGCCATTCCTGCGGGTGGAGCCGGTGCGGCCGCCGTGCTCGATCCGGGAGACGTGGAACGCGACGCTGGCGCAGATCCGGGGCCATGAGATCGGGTCGATGGAGACGGTCGAAGACGTTTCGCCTAAGGAGCCGGTGGTAATGTGAGGTTCGCCCGCGGAACACAAGGTCCCTCCACTCCGCTTCGCTCCGGTCGGGATGACAAGCTCGAATGAGGGATTCGTCAAGTCGAGAGGGGGGCTGCATCACTGCTGGCTGTTTCCTAAGTCCGGTATAATCCCGCACAATCCATGGATTTCGATCAACTCACTACCTTTCTGGAAGTAGCGAAGCTGGGGAGCTTTTCGCGCGCCGGGCAGAAGGTGTTCCGCTCGCAGTCGGCGGTGAGCGCGCAGATCCGCCAGCTCGAACAGGACTACGGCGACCGCTTGCTGGACCGCTCGGGCAAGGACGTGACCCTGACCCCGGCCGGGCGGGTGCTCTTCGCGTATGCGGAGCGGCTGCTGCAGTTGCGCGACGAGTCGCTGCTGGCGGTAGCCGACCACGGGGCCAATCCCCGCGGGACGATCGTCATCGGCGCGAACGAGGCGACCTGCCTTTACGTGCTGCCCGACGTATTTGCCAAGTATTGCAGCCTTTACCCCGATGTACAGATGAGCATCTACCGCAATTTCAGCTACAAGATTCTCGAGAAGCTGGAGAACGGGACGATCGATGTGGGGATCGTGACGCTGCCGGTGAAGTCGGCGAGCCTCAAGGCGCACGCCATTTATCGCGATCAGCTGATGTGGATGGTGAATCCGCAGAATCCGATTGCGAAGCAGGACTCGGTTTCGTTGAGCGAGATTGCCAAGCAGCCGATCCTGCTGCCCAAGACCGGGTACACGCGGCGTTTGATGGACAAGCTGCTGCGGCCTTACAAGGCGCAGCTGCAGGTGCCGATGGAACTGCCGAGCGTAGGGATGATCAAGAGCTTCGTGGCAGCGGGGCTGGGCGTGTCGCTGATCAGCGCCAGCTTTGCGCGCGACCAGGTGCTGGCCGGGCGCGTCAAGCTGATCGCTCCAACAGAGAAGGAGCTGTGGCGGGAGCTGGCGATCGCGTATCGGCGGGATCGGACCATGACGCGGGCAACGAGCACGTTTATTGCGACGGTGCGGCAGCTGGCGGCGGCGTCGAAATAAAGCAGGTCACAGGGAACAAGTCACGGGTCACAGTACGATTTGTCGACCCTCCCGCAGAGAGCGCGGCCAAGGGTGGGGCACCCGCAACCAGCTCCATTCGACAATCTCATTTTCTGATAGGTCTCATCGGAATTTCGCGTTTCTCCTCCTGAGCCTCGGACTTTATCGTGATACGAGTGATTTCAGGCGGCAGCGGTCGCATTCCAGCCGCTTCCTGGATCCTGGGTGAGAGTTTGTTGGGCCCTCGCCGGCCACAGCAGAATTTCGCTGAATCCCTCAGGAGGTGTAAGCATGACCGAGTTAGAGCGCAGTATCAGCAAAGTTCTGGAGGAGCACCGCCACGAGAGCGGCCTCCACATTATCGGCGGGCAACAACGGCTGATCGACCGCCTGGTCCAGTTTTTCGAAGACGGACTATGGCAGCGCGAGGCCAAGAGTTCCCGCGAACTGGACAGCTAGGCGCACACAGCAGAGACATGACCTTCGTAGATACCAAGACGACAACGGCGAAGCCGGCCACAGCGGCCAAGGCTAAGCGAATTACACGTCTTGCGGTGGAGGTCACCTGCTGAGCTAGTCCAAGAGTTCAAACCAGGTTGAGACCCACCGCCAGACGAGATGGCGGTGGGTTTCTGACTTTAGGGGAAACGTAGCGCCGATGTCTTGTCGGCCAGTGCGGAGGGCGGGGCCCTTCAGTTCTGCTAAAGGCAGGCCTCCGGACAGTCCGCTGGGATGGCGGCGCTACGTTCAAAAAGGGAGAGTTCGTTATGGGTAAAGCAGTGGAGCAGCAACCTGCGCAAGCAGGGCCGGAGGTACAGCCGGTCATCATGAAATTCGGGGGCACGTCGCTGGAGGACGGGGCGGCGATGCGGCGCGCGCTCCGGATCGTGAAGCAGCGAGGGCACCACCGTCCGGTGGTGGTGGCCAGTGCACTGGCCGACGTGACCGACCAGTTGCTGCAAGCGGGGCAGAGCGCGGCGACCGGAAAGCTGGCCAGTGCGCGGGAATCCCTGGAAGCGCTGCAACGGCGGCATGAGCAAGTTGCACTCGAC
>DATHDM010000166.1:0-3829 GCA_035319065.1 Terriglobales bacterium | reverse complement strand
GATGATCGGACGCTTCAGCAAGTGCTTGATCTTGGCGAAATCCAGAGTGCGGAATTCGGGCCAGCCGGTCCCCACCACCAGCGCGTCGACGCCTTCCGCCACTGCATACGGCGTCTCGCAGTAGCGCACCGTGCCGTTGAGCAGCAGTTTGGCTTCGGCCAGGGCGGCCGGATCATAGGCGCGCAGCTTCGCTCCCTTTTCCAGCAGCGTCTGTGCGAGTTTGACGGAAGACGACCCGGCAACCGAGTTGGTGTTCGGCTTGAAGGCGAGTCCCAGGATTCCGACTTCCTTGTTCTGGACCGAATTCATCACGCCTGAGATCTTCGCCACCAAGCGCTCGGCGAGCGCGGCATTGACGTCGCGCGCGGCGGTGAGAATCTTCAATTCGACATGCTTCTCGCGGGCCAAGCTGGCCAGCGAATCCATGTCCGACTCCGCGAAGCTGCCCCCCATGCCCGCCCCTGGCTGCAAGCAGCGCGGCGCAATCTTCTTGTCCAGGCCCAAGGCCAGCGAGAGGCTCACGGCGTCAGCATTCACCCGTTCACACAGCGTGGCTAGTTCGTTGATGAAGGAAATCTTGGTGGCCACGAACGCAGTGGCTGCCTCGCGCACCAGTTCTGCCGTCTCATGATTGGTCACCACTACCGGGACCCCGCGCATAACTAATGGGTGGAAGATCTGCTTGAGCGCCGCCACCGCTTCCGGAGAGTTGGTGCCCAGGATAATGCGATCGGGCCAGTTGAAGTCCTCCACCGCGCAGCCGTCGGTGAAAAACATCGGCTGCGAAACGATGGTCCCTTTCAGCTTGGCCGCCTTCAACGATTGCTCCAGCTTCGAGGCCGTCCCTACCGGAACCGGCGTGACCAGGCAAAACGTAATCGCCTGCGTGGAATGGCGGGCGATCCGCAGTACCACTTCCTCCAGACGCTCGGCAGAATCCTCAGCAAGAAATACGACTTGGGCTTTCTTCGAGAAGGCCTCGACGTCCGTGGAGTACGAAAGCCGACCGCAGCGCACGTTGCGCCGCACAATCTCCTTCAGGTTCTTTTCGTAGAAGCAGATGTTGCCCTGCGCCATCTCTACCATGCGGGTGCTGTCGGTGTCGCAGCAGCTTACGGGCGTGCCGAAATCCGCCAGGCAGGCGGAAATGACGGTACCCAGGTAACCCGATCCGTAGACTCCGACGTGCATGCAGAACCTCTCCGATGGGAGGGCAAACTCGGTCGCCTGGGGAGTGGCGAGTACACCATGCCTCGACTTCTTTATGTAACCTCCGATAGCGGCCGCGAGCAATGCACGTTTGGGCAGGGGTACGGGATGGCCGGGACATGTCCTTTCGGCCAATCCCCTGCCTCCTCTGTAAGGCGAGCCCAGTCACCAATTTAGTGGGGAATCACTTCCGGTGGATGGGCGAGGCGTGTCCCAGTGGAACTGAGGCCAGATCGGACCAGTGGTTGGATTCCACCTCGCGCACGAAGGTCAGCTCATTCAGGGATATGTGACGGCTGCCGCTGTAGTGCAACCAGCGTCGGCGCGCCATTTCGAATGCCTTCCAGGCCTGCTCTTCCGTGCTCATCTTGACGATGGTCAGGTGCGGCACGTAGGGCAGCTCCTCAGTGCAACAGGCTCCGTCGCGGTTAAGAAAGTCATGGAGTTGCTGCATTCGCACCGCGGCGTGCGCCACCCGGATGAATACCGTGGGCGTCACGGGAATGAAGGTCTCCACCTCCCCGAGCGTCACCTCAAACGGTTCCGCCTCTCGGCAGGCCTGCGCCAGGCTTTCGATGACGCCTGCTTCGCTTCCCTGTAGAAGACGCGGGGGCAGGATGGTGAGGTGGGCGGCGAGATGGGGCAGTTCCGGATGCAGTTCCCGACGAAGCTTCTCGACGAACTTCCCGACCGGGTCCCGTACATAGGCCACCAGGGCGTAACGCGAACCAGACATGATCGGGGAGCAATTATAACGCGGCGAAGCACCTGGGACGGCTGTGGCAGGCCAAGGGACCGCACTCCACCTGAGGTGTAGCCGAGAACTTCCGGGAAAAGGGCGAGAATGGCGGGCCCTCGTGCGTATCGGTACTCAGGGCTTGCCGGGGCCATAGAGGATCGCGAATCCGTCCGCCAGTCCGGTATCTTTCAGAGACTGGTGCACCTCTTCCGCCGACAGCCTCCGGCCCGGAACCTCCTTCGCGCTCGCGAAGGTGTAGGCAGCCAGGGCCATCACGGCGGTATCGAGCGACAGCATCTTCGGATCGATCTTGTCCAAGGTATCGGTTTCCGCATGATGGTGAATCGCGTACTCGCCGTCTTCCACCGCGAGAACTAGTGCCGGCACCCCCTCCGCCTGGAATGGCACGTGGTCAGTGTCAGGATCACCTTGCGGGTAGACCTTGCCAGCGCCCAGTGCAGCTAAAGGCGCGATGATTTTTTGGACCGGTCCTTCCAGGTCGGCACGATGGTTGACCATGAACCCCAGTGGCGCCTGCGCACCTCCGTCCATGATGAGCACCATGCGTAACCGGTCGAGCTCGGAGTGGTGGGCGGCGACGTATGCCCGTGAGCCGAGGCAGGCTTGTTCTTCCCCGGAGAAAAACACGAAGCGGATTGTCCGCCGCGGACGAACTCCGAGCTGCTTGAGAATGCGCGCCGCTTCCACGATGGCGGCCACACCCGAGCCGTTGTCATTGGCGCCGTCGGCCGGGTCCCAGGAATCGAAGTGGCCGCCGACCAGCACTACTTCATCGGGATTCGCGCCTGGGATCTCTGCCACAACGTTGAGTTCTGTAAGTGGCCCCTTACTGAACGTGTTTTGCACGCCCAGGGAAAGCTTCACCGGCCCTTTGGCAAGCAGGCGGTGCAAGAGCGAACCATCTTCGATCGACACCGACAACACCGGAATCGTGCCGTGCGGATAAAAACCGAAGGCGGAGGTGTTTAGAAGTCGGTGAGGCTTGTCAGAGATGATGATCATCGCGGCGGCGCCCGCTTCCGCCAATTGCCGCGCCACCGAAGTCCGATTCACAAGATAGTTCAACGAAAAGCTGGTGCTTCCTGGAAGGCGCAGGTCCATAATCACCGCGGCGCCGCGGAAACGGGAAACGTCTCCCGCCACCTTGCCGTCGGTCGCCAAGGTTCCCTCCACCAAAGGCGCTTCGATCGGTCCGTTGGTACCGGGAACCCAAGCATAGGAACCGGCGAACAAACGGCGCTTCACCGGACTTACGACACGCACATCCAGTGGACCACGCGCCCATCCGGACTCGAGCGAATATTCCTCGAAGTGGGCATCGCTGAATCCCGCCTGTTGCAGGGTACGCAGGATCAGTTCCGCCGCGGCCTTCGATTCCGCGCTGCCGGTCACGCGCCCGCCCACACCGTCTGCCAGACTCTCCAAAAAATCTGAGGCTCCACCCCGGACCATGGCGGCGCCTACAATGCGCTCGGCTAGGGCATTGTCGGTCTGAGCGAAGGAGAGAAGACAGCATCCCAGCAATAGCGCGAAGGCCAGTGTGCGCAAGTTGAACTCCTTGAGTATGCGATGGACTGCGCGCGTATTGTGGCGCGCTAAACCGCAGTTCGCAAGCGGTATTCGGAGCGTTCAGCGGAGAAGTATGCGGCTGGGGGATTTGGTGGACCTGGTCGGGATCGAACCGACGACCTCTTCCATGCCATGGAAGCGCGCTCCCAGCTGCGCCACAGGCCCACTGCTCTATTCACATCAGGCGGGAAAAATCACTTGCAACCGTTTCATTGTCCCGCAGCTCTCAGCGATAGTCAAACACGGGTCTGGGTACATTTTGAGAAATCCCGCGAAGTTCAGTATCCTGAC
>DATHDM010000165.1:0-4006 GCA_035319065.1 Terriglobales bacterium | reverse complement strand
AGAGAAATCTCGGTGAGCGCTTGCAAAGGAGCGGCCATGGCGGCGTGGCTTGCCGCCAGGCCCATCACCGATTTCCACACCACCGGCGAGTGACTATGCTGGATGTAGTAGTTGATCAAGCCCGCATAACCCGCCGGTGTGTAGAGGCCTTTCCCCAGATTTTCGAAGAAGACCCACACGAACATCGCGCCGATTGTCACGCGAACCAACGCCAGGCCAGTTGCAGCAAAAGGTTGGCCAGAGACGCTGCCTGTCCCATTGTGTATTTGAGTTACGTTTGTCGTCATCGTGAACCTCTGCGCGACACATTCCACCCGCGACGGTAGGGCGGCAATCTTAAACTGCCGGTCGCCTCTACGCCAGATGGATGCAGCGCCGATAGTTAAGATTCAGCCACGCCAGGCGAGAGCGGCTCTGCGGTCAACCGCTTATCGAAGAATGCTCCGAAGACACCGGGCCGTGCTCTGACAACGTACGCTTAAACGCGCGGGCGCATGCCTTAATGATGCAAAGTCCATCGTGCTGGGAGCCGGTGTTGAACTGCTCACCGTCGTGATCCACGGCGTTGCTGACCATGGCAACGCAAACTACGGGCACGCCTCGCGCGCGACCAAAGGCAAAGAGCGAGGCAGCCTGCATTTCGACAGCAAGAATCGCATCACTTCCCCACTGGCGCAATTGCGCCTGCGTTTCCCTGTAAGGAGCATCGGTTGTCCAAACCTTTCCGCCGCGAACGGACCAGCCGGTCCCGGACAATTCCTCCGCCAAGGGCGCAATTACATGCGGCGACGGACACGTAACCTCCCGGCTGGCCGGCAAGTAGTGAAATGAGGTTCCTTCGTCACGAATCGCTCCTGTTATAGCTACCAGACAGGGTAAGGGCAGATCCCACGCAATACGCCCGGCGGACGTCAGGCCGACGATCAGCTTTGCACCGCAAGCCGCCAGTTGCTCCCCGATCAGAACCGCATAGGGCCCGCCGATTGTGCGTGGAACGATGCCACACAGCAGGTCCTCAACCTCGAGCGCAAACATAGTTGTGTGAAAGCAGGGCCAGGATGGAAACTTTCGCGCCAGACCGTGGCCAATGAGCCAGTCCGTAATGTCTCCATCGAATTCAAGAATGCAAATTGGTGGCACAGCACCGTCGGGAATGCAACGCGCGCGTCGGACGGAATCCAAAAGGCTTTGAGGAGTGAACGCACTCGGCTCGTCAAGAGGGTGGTTCAAAAGCGGCAGCTTGTCCATGCGATCTGTTTCCCCGCCAATGCGACTATGAATGTCGAGGCAGAAAGACCATAGTCAAATTGTATGACGCATCAATTCCAGTGCTCATTGTATTACCAGCCGCCGCTCATCTGATCGTAGCGATTTCCAGGTCTCGGTTTCCAAATACAAGAGTCCGGCGACTCGAAGTGTGAGACCCCCAATGATCCGCCAAGCGTATCGAGGAAGGTAAGCGGGATAGGTTTCTTTGAGTGCGCTGCCCTACCTACGGGGCGGCCGAGCAGGTACAAGAACCTCTGGCTCCACTACCTATTCCGCCCCCCAAGGTCTGGGTGAAGGCACACGCCTGACCGAGAAAGCTGAGCTCTGCCTGGGTCAGGGTACTGGAATCAAAAGCCTGATTCAAGATCGCAGCGCCCTCGACATGACTCATCCATGCTCGCAAGTTGGGGGTCGGAACCGGGGCAGTCGGGTCGCAGTTAAGGCTGTTATCGGAAACAATCTTAATCACCCCGTCGTCGGACCGATGAAAGTTCAATGGCGCCTGCCCCAGGTTCTCGTTGAGGGAGAGCACGAGGAGGCCATTGGCGCTGATTGGGCAAGCACAGCACTCCTCCATAGCCGTCAGCAGGGCGGTGCCGCCAGGCACGCCGTCTAGGACAAAGATGTCGGCGCAAATTACGCGGTTGACACCAGGGTTGACGATCCGCACTAACTGGTCCGGACTGAACTCCGCGGCGAAGGGAATCGCAGTCCAATTGTGGGCGTAATAGGTAAGCTGGTACACATCCGAGAGTTGCGCCTGGCAAGGCAGGCGACTGGCCATCATTAAGGCTGCAACGAGAATCCACAGCCAACTGGAGCATCTCCTAGTCCTCCTGCACATCTTTACACCTCCCTACTCCTGGGATGAGGCCATCATGAGCGCCGCATTACGCTTTCACTCAACTTCCAGGTGGGCAAACGCACACGCGCTCGCTGCGGGTCAGCTTCTGGCATGCCTCGGCTAAGGAAACCAATTCTTGCTGGGAGAGAAGACTGTCCGCAAATGCAAGATCGCTTTGCGAATTGACGAGCCTAAAGATATTGAGGAGAGGCGCAAGTTCCAGATGCGTCATCGATGTGCGCAGGTTGGGTACGGGGTGAGGCTTAGCGGCATTGCAGCCCTTAGGGGCGTCGTCAGAGACGATCTTGATCACCCCGCTGTCAGGCCTGCGCGCCGGAAGGGCAGCCGCAGGCAGCAAATCCGAACGCAGCGAAAGTCGAAGGATGCCGTTTGCGTTGACATGGCAGGCACAGCAGGTCAGAGGGTGCTGGCTTGCATCGAAGACATATATGTCCGCGCAGAGAGTTGCTCCAGTGAGCGGGGTCCCCTGCACCCCTGGGTTCACGATGCTCACTGTCTGGTCGGCGATGAGGCTATTCGCATTCGCGAAGAAACTGAGTTGGTAAACGTCGTTTTGCGCGTGCCCCGGCAGCGGGCTGCCAATCACGATCGTGACCAGCACCACTGCCCAAAGGCAAGTGCACGAGGAGCAAAGGCCTGTCCTCATGAGGCACCTCCAAAAGGAGCCATTCGGGAGTTGAATTCCAGATTTTTGGGGAGGGGCCCGCCCGGTAAGGAGAAACGTGGGTACGCTAGCCTCTCACCTCCTGCCTGTCAACAGATTAAGCGTACATGGTGGGATCTACCGCGTGTATGCGCGCCCAGTATTCTCCGCCGCTTTGGACGTGTTCTCTGCACGGGCGTTCTGATCGCCTCGGCCCTCGCTTCTCCGCCGGTCCGGGCTGGAGCGTCCCACTCAGAGCCACCAGCAGGCCTGAGTTCTCTCGGCGTTCTGCCTGGGAAACACGCAGGCGGTGAACGTCGCAGAGCGGCGAGTGGCGAGATATCCGCTAATGCAATCAGCGGGTTGGCCCGGATAGCTGGTTTTCGGGCAAGGGCAATCTAGCCCCTTTGGGTAGGCCAAAGGCGATGGGAAGTAGTAGTAGAATAAGCAGTATCAATCAGGGTTTTGCCAATGCACGGGGCGCGCGAGCGGAGTGGACGCTGACCGAGGCGCGCAGCACGGGATAGCTGCTGACGAATCATGAAGGAGGAGCCAGCTATGAGCCCGACAGAGAATGCAACCCGACAGACGAATAACTTTGCGCCAGCGAAGATGGGCGCGCTCAAGAAAAAAGCCTTCCCACTGGGGAAGATCTGCGCGCTAAGCGTGACACTGCTGATCCTTTCGGGCGTGCCGATGCCCGCGCAAACCCACCCCGGGAACGTGCCTGGCGTGCGACCCGACATCGGCGTACAGAAGCCCGTGGCGCAGCCGCCATTAACCATTCGGCGGGGAACGATCCTGACGGTTCGGATCAATGAGCCGCTTTCGTCCGATCACAGCAAGGCGGGTGATGTGTTTTCCGGCACGCTAATGCAGCCGGTAGTAGTGTACGGAATCGTGGTAGCGCAGCGCGGGCAGACGGTGACGGGCCGCGTGGTAGAGGCGAAGAAGGCGGGCATGGTCTCGGGGGTTTCGCAACTGGGAATCACGCTGACCAGCCTGAACCTGGTGGATGGGCAGGACCTGCCAATCCAGTCGCAGATGGTATTGCGCAGGGGTCCGACATCCGTGGGGCGTGATGCCGCCGCTCTCGCCAGCACCACCGCGCTGGGCGCAGCCATCGGCGGAGCTGCCGGAGGCGGCAGCGGCGCGGCGATCGGCGCAGGAGCCGGGGCGGTGACTGGCACGATCGGCGTCCTGCTGACCAGAGGCTACCCGACGGTGCT
>DATHDM010000164.1:0-17227 GCA_035319065.1 Terriglobales bacterium | reverse complement strand
CATCGGGATAGGCCTGCCCTAACGGCGATGCCTTGACGCTACCGCCGATCATGGCAGCGTTGGCCTCCAACTGATTGAAGGCCGCCACCACCTCCGGATAAGAGCCGTCCCGCCTCATCGTCCCGGCCACGAGCACGAGCCGGTCGACCACGTCCGGATGGCGGATGGCGGTCTGCAGCGCGACGCCGGAGCCCAGCGAGTAGCCCATTACGTCGGCCTTGCCGAGCTTCAGATGGCCGATCAGGGCGGCAACGTCGTCGCCCAGCGTTTCACAGCGCAGTGGCCTGTCGGTGTCTGGCGTGCGCCCATGCGCCTGAAGATGGACGGCGATCACCTGCCGGCCCTTGGCCAGTTCGGCCAGATTGCTCCCGAAGCTGTCTGGGTTGACGCCCCCGTGAAGAAGAATGAGCGGCTTGCCGGCGCCATGCACGCCGTAAAAGATATGCTGGCCATTGACGTCGGCAAAATTCGCATTCGACAGGGCGGGGGTCTCCTTGGCTTGAACGGGAAGGGTCGCAGTCAGCACTGCGGTCGCTGTAGCAGTCTTCAGGAAATCGCGTCTGTTCATATCGTCCTCACGTCGCGCCGAACTGGCCAGCGCGGCGGTGATCGTGTGTGTCATCGTCATCCCTTCCATACGCCGGTGGCCGCGGTGTGGTCACGATCTGCCTGCGAGCAACTCATCCAGCTGCGCGAACTGTTCGGGCAGGCCTTCCGCCGAACCGGCGAGGGCTTCGTCGAGGGCCACTTTTGTGGGGTAGAGTTCGTGTAGGGTGAGCAGCGTCTTGCCGGCATTTTCTTCGAACGTCACCGTGGTCACGGCGCCCTGATCGCTTTCTTCGTTCGTCCAGACGAGGCGCTTGTGCGGCGTCACTTCTCTGTACGTGCCGAAGAACGCCATTGGTTGACCGGAGGTCGGATGGCGGAACACGAGGCGATACGCGCCTCCGGTGCGCACATCCATGTCGCACGAGAGCAGCGACAGGCCCGCCGACTTCGGAACCCACCAACGCTTGAACAATTCGGGTTTGCTCCACGCTTCGAAGACGATGTGCGCCGGGGCATTGAACGTTCGCGTCACGACGAGTTCGCGGTCGGACTTGCGTTCCACGGCGGTGCGGTTCATGGCGGCGGGACTACCTTCTTTTCCTTCGGGCATCTGCCTTCTCCTTGCATTTCAAGTGCTCGACAATCTTGTCCAGCGCGTCGAAGCGTGCGCTCCAGAGTTGGCGGTGCCGCTCGATCCAGGCGGCCTCTTTTTCCAGCGCGCGCATGCCAAGCCTGCAGGTTCTGACGCGCCCGGCCTTTTCAGTAGTGACGAGCGCTGCCCGCTCCAACACGCCAACATGCTTCTTCATGCCCGTGAGGGTCATATGGAACTTTACGGCGAGGTCCGTGATCGAAGCGTCGGCGCGGCCGAGCTGCTCCAGCACGCCGCGCCGGGTCGCGTCCGACAGCGCGGCGAACGAAGCGTCGAGGCGGGTGTCGTTATACTGAACCATATGGTTCAGTATATAGCAGATCGACTTGCGGCGTGCAAGAGGAAACCAAAGCGTTAGGCGGGATGACTAGGAAAATGCTCGAAGTGTCGGCGGCCGGCCGGGCGGGAACGCCGGACGAAGTCGGAACGGTCGGTGCACTTGTGATGGGGCCGGATGGCGCTTTCATTACCGGCAGCGATTTCCTGGCCCCTGCCCTTCGAGGCGGCGAGAAGAATGTGCTATGAAGTTTTCGGTGCAAGCTCTCCAAACCAGTAGGCGGCAGTCACTCCGCCATCCATCAGCGGGCACAGCAGCCGGGGGCGACGCGATTAATATGCCTTGACACGTATATGCGAGATGGCGTATACAAGGAGGGTGCAATCAGTATTCGAAATCGTTGCGGAGCCAAATCGCCGGGCGATATTGAGCCTCCTGCTCTCGTCGCAACAGTCGGTGGGCGAGATCGAGCGGCAGCTTCGTATGCCGCAGCCCACCGTGTCCAAGCACCTGCGCGTGCTGCGCGAGGCGGGTTTCGTGGAATCCACGGTGGACGCACAGCGCCGTCTCTACCGGCTGAAACCCGAACCATTTCAGGAGATGGATGCCTGGCTGTCTCAGTTCCGCCGATTCTGGTCCGATCACCTAGATGCTCTCGAACGCCACCTCGACCGCATGGAGCAATCAACAGCAACGAGAAAGAAGACAAGGAGAGAAAGGTGACCGATCGCGAGCAGTACACACCCGGCCCGGCCAGCGGGGCGCAGGTGCGAAAAGACGGAGAGAGGTGGACGCTCATCCTCGTCCGAGAACTGCGTCACCCGCCGGAAAAAGTTTGGCAGGCGCTGACCGACCCGGCGCATCTGCGCGAGTGGGCGCCCTTCGATGCCGATGGGAGCCTGGGCACGGTTGGAACCAGGGTGAAGCTCACCACGGTGGGAGGGCCCGCTTTGCAGGTTTCTGACACAACCGTGACCCGAGCCGATGCTCCCAAGCTGCTGGAATACAACTGGGGCGACTTCGACATGCGGTGGGAACTCGAAGCCGTCGGCAGCGGCACGCGCCTGACGCTGTGGCACAACATCGATCGCCGCTTCATCTCCTGGGGCGCTGCCGGGTGGCATATTTGCCTGGATGTTCTGGACCGGCTTCTCGGCGGAACTCCCATTGGCCGCATCGTGGGGCCCGGGGCCATGAAGTTCGGCTGGCAGCGCTTGAACGCCGAGTACGCACAGCAGTTCGGCGTTGAGAAACCCAAGTGGTAGCCCGGCCCTGTCGGCAGCACTGCGGAGCCTAGGACAATCAAGCCTGGGCGCAGGCGCCCTCTTCTGCGCCAGGGCCAAAGCCTCTGAGTGGAAAGGGAATTCAAGATTCAATGATCAGCCAACGTACAATCTTCCGCTGGATTCACATCATCTTTGCCATTCCGATACTCGGATACATCTACAGTCCGTTTGAAAAGCTTCCGGACTACGCCCCCGCAACTCGGTATGTATTCCTTCCTGTAATGGTCCTTACAGGATTGTGGATGTGGAAGGGCCATGTCGTTCGACGACTCATTTCGAAGAGAGCGGCGTAACAAGATGCTGCAGCGACGGAACAATTGCGATGCGAAAGGTATGAATAAATGAACAGAATGAATCCTAAGGCCGCCCGGATGGAATCCCCCTCTGCATCCATCGACCAGAAGATCAAAGAACTGGGCGACTGGCGCGGGCAGACGCTCGCGAGAGTGCGCGAGATGGTGCACGAGGCGGACCCGGAGATCGTCGAAGAGTGGAAGTGGGCCAAGGCGACATCGCCTGGGATTCCCGTCTGGTCCCACGGCGGCATCGTCTGCACCGGAGAGACCTACAAGAACACGGTCAAGGTGACATTTGCCAAGGGAGCTGCGTTGCAGGACCCTTCACGTCTGTTCAACTCCAGCCTCGAGGGGAACCTGAGGCGCGCCATCGACATCCACGAAGGCGACCAGATCGATGAGGCGGCCTTGAAGGATTTGATCCGCGCTGCCGTAGCGCTCAATCTCGAGGGCAAGAGCAAGCCGAGCTTCAAGCCGAAGCCCCGGCGAGCGAGCAGCAAGCGGGCCGACTAGCTTCATCGCGGGTCCGGGGTCCAGTCGGGCTCGCTTTTGTCCCGCTGGGTTGGAGGCCCGGCCATATCTCCTCCTCAACAACGTGGGAACAGGTAGGGAACGACAATGTTCTTATGCTCCCACGTCTGCGTGTGCAGTGCTGGCCAGCGCAGGTCAGAAGGTGATCTTGGCCGCGAACTGAACTCCGCGGGGACCTCCACTGCCCAGGAACGGGTTGCCAATGCCGACATCGCCGGTGGCCGTCAAGGAATAGAAACCGGTGTGGCGGCCGGTGGCAGGGTCGGGGCTGCCGATGTCGGCAGCGAAGTTGGGCATGATGGGGCTGGCGAAATTCGGATGATTGAACAGGTTGAAAAATTCTGCCCGGATCTGCAAATTCACTTTCTCCGTGATGGGCGTGTTCTTGAAGATGGAAAAATTGACCTCCTTGAATGACGGCCCCCGCATCGAGTTCCGTCCCAGATCACCGAAATGACGCGTGCCGGCCACACAGTTGGATTCGTCCGTAGCTCCCGGATTCAGATTAGGATTCCAGGTGCAGGGGGCGGCAAAGGAGCTCAAATCGAGGAAGTCGAATGGAAGGCTGCCATAGCGGATGGGTCCGACCACGTCTGGGCGGTCAAAGCCTTCGCCGGCCCCGGAGTAATCTCCTTCAAACAGGTAATTCAGGTGGAAGGGCTGCCCATCCTGCAAGGTGACGACGCCATCCAGACCCCAACCGTTCTTCAGGCGGCTCATGCTGCCGCCGAATTTCGGGAGTTCATAAGCGAAGTTCCAAGTGAAGCGCCGGCGAATGTCGAAACTGGAGTTGCCACGCTCGCCGAGCGGGTTCAGGCTGTTGGTCGGCTGGGCCTGGTTAGGCGTGAAGTCTTCGCTGTCGCTGGCGTCATCAATGGAGTGCGACCAGGTGAAGTTCACCTGACTGGAGAAACCATGCCAACTGCTCAGGCGCAGGCTGGTCTGGAGGCCGTGGTAGATGGAGGTCGCCTTCGATTCCTCCATATTGATATAGAAGAGGTTGGAAAAGGGCCGCGCCACGCCATAAGCGCTGACTCCATTTGCCAGGTCAAAGGCCGTGATCTGTGCCTGACTCGGCTGGTTGATGTCACGGAAGCGGAATAGCTTTGTGCCCTTTGCACCTACATATCCCACCTGCAGGACCGCTTTATTGCCAAGTGCCTGCTGGACGTTGAGGTTGAAATTCTGTATGTAGGGCGTGCGCATGTGGGGGTCGGCGCCAAAGAAGTCTCCCAGCGGCCCCGCGCTGGCGACGTCGTACACCGGAACATTGGGATCCAGCGCTCCGCCGGTAAGGCTCAGTTTCTGGATGGCTGCGGCGCCGATTCCCGCGTACGCCGGTCCTGGACAGAAAGCGCAGTTCCACGGCAGGTGGCCGAGGAAGATGTCCTGGGCGAAGGCGTCATAGAAAATGCCCCATCCGCCTCGGACGACAGTCTTGCCTTTGCCGGTGAGGTCGTAGGCGAAGGCAATGCGCGGAGCAAAATTGTTGTAGTCCTTGTCGTACAGCTGCCCGACTGGCACGTTGTCCCCGCCACCGGTCGGAACAAACTGATAGAGGAGGTTGTCCTTCTCACCCACAACACCAAAGTAGTCCCAACGCAGGCCGAGATTCAGCGTAAGGCGCGGACTCCAGCGGACGCTATCCTGAACGTACAAGCCGTGATTGTTCTGGAAAGTGTGTCGTATGGTGTTGCCGCGGCGCTGCGAGCCATCGTCGGGAATCCCCTGGAGAAAGTCGGCGAGAGTGTCGAAGCTGAGCGAGCCTCGAAAGGAATGCTCAAATCGCTGGGTGATGGTGGTGCGGCGAAATTCGTAACCCAGTTTCAGGTCGTGACGTCCGAATTTCCAGGAGTAGTTGTCCAGGAAATGCCAGTTGGAGTCCACCCGGTTGCGCGGAACTCCCTCAGTGGCGCCAATTTTAGAAAAATCTGCGACGTTGATCACGGGCAAACCGCTCTCATAAGCTCCCACCCCGGTATTGAGGCCGATGGATGCGGGATTGAAGCTCTGGTCTTCGGGGAAGAAGCCCTCTACAAAACGATTCCAGCCCAGCCGTGCCTCATTGACCTGGCTTGATCCCATGACTCGCACCCAGGAAAGTGAGACCAGCTGCACGCGCGTGGGCGTGACGGTGTTGAAGCCGGGAAGAAGACCGCCGGCAAGCTGCGCGAAGGGGAAGCTCTGGTCACTGTCTCCAAAGTAATAGCGGCCGCTGACCAGGTTGTGTATGTTGAAGTTGTGGTCGACCTTGGCGATCATGCTGTCCACACGATTCGTGAAGGGTGTGGCGGTAGATAGATTGGGGCAAGCACCACTGCCAAAATTGGGCGCCGGCCAGGGATGGCGCGCAAGCAGCTTCTGAATCACCACATTGCTGGAATCATTGGGGCTGAGCGAGCCATCGGCCGCGCTTCCCGTCGGCACGCAACTGAGTCCTGCCTGCTTGCCCGATTCCCGCTGCCCTTCATAGTCCACATAAAAGAAGGTCTTATCTTTGATAATGGGTCCGCCGAAGGAACCGCCAAACTGGTTGTTGAGAAACGAGTTCTTGGGTAGATCCGATGTGTTGAAGAAATTTCGGGCGCCGAGTTGCCCACTGCGCCAAAATTCCAGCGCCGAGCCATGCCACTGGTTGGTGCCGCTCTTGGTGACAATGTTCACGATCGCGCCAGAATTACGGCCGTATTCGGCCTCGTAATTGGAGAGCACCCGCAACTCGGCGACCGCATCCAAGGGCAGGATCGTAGCCGGATCTCCGAACACTCCAGCCTCGTTGATGGCGGGGAGGTTGCGATATCCGTCGTTCATGTCGGTGCCGTCGAGCAGGAAGTTGTTGGCACGCCCGCGCGAGCCGTTCATGGAGAACAGTCCGTACGATCCGGGCGAATCGGAAATCTGGTCGGGAGAGCCGGCAATTCCAGGATTCAAGTAAATCAGCTTGGTGAAGTCACGCCCGTTGACCGGCATATCCTCAATTTGCCCGGTCGTGAGTGTGCCGCCCAACTCTGACGAGGTGGTTTCCACCTGTGTCAATTCCTCGCCGGTCACTTCCACTGTCTGAGAAAGTTGACCCGGCTTGAGCTGCGCATCGACTCTGCGTTCGGTGGCCACATTCACTTCGACACCACGAGTGGCCCAGGTCTGAAATCCGCGCTGGGTTATGGTGACCATGTAGCTGCCGATGGGAAGCTCAGGGACCGAGTAGCTGCCGTCAGCGCTGGTCTGGGTGGTGCGTTCCAGGCCGGTGTCCATATTGCGGACAGCGACGCTCGCGCCCGAAACCATAGCTCCGGAGGGATCGGAGACGATTCCCAGAATCGTTCCCCGAAAGGTTTGGCCCGCCAAGGTGGCGGAAGCAAGCACAATCAATACCAGCGTGTGGAGGAGTCTCATGGTGGATCTCCTTCTTGATTTGGAAAATGCCGAACATTCTACGCCCGGTTCACCTTGTAGAGGGTGCCTGAGTGAATTCCGCCTGAGTTTCGCGCGGCCGACAGGCACGATGCCGGATCTGCCCAGGATGGGAGTGGGGGTGGCGTGTGGACCTTCATCGCGGGGCAATGATAAGGTGGCTCTCGCATTGTTGGCATGCAAGGCTGTCCGAGCCTCCCCCGATCGAGGTTTGGACGGCTGAGAGGATGGCTTCGGATGGCGGCCAATCCAATCGGCAGTCCACAACTGGCAGGTGGCACGCGCGGCGTCGCGCAAGCGGTCATCGCGCCGCTTACCCGCGCTGCGATCTTTCTGGTGGTGGCGCTGAAACCAGGCTCCGGCAATCGAACAGTGGTTCGATCCTTTTGCGCGAATCTCGCAGCCATATTTCGCGCAGTGGAATTTCGCGACATCGAGGCCGGGCTTTCCTGCATCATGGGGATTGGGTCCGACGCCTGGGATCAACTATTTGGCGGGCCGCGCCCGGCGGAGCTGCATCCATTTCGCGAGATTCGCGCCGGGGCGCGCCATGCCGTCTCGACCCCGGGCGACTTGCTGTTCCACATCCGCGCGAAGCGGATGGATTTGTGTTTCGAGATGGCAACACAGATCATGGCGCGAATCGGCGAGGCGGCCTCCCCAGTCGACGAGGTGCACGGGTTCCGATATTTCGACGACCGCGATCTCATAGGGTTTGTGGATGGCACGGAGAATCCGAGGGGCGACGAAGCAGCAGAAGCGGCGCTCATCGGTGACGAAGATGCAAAATTCGCGGGCGGGAGTTACGTGATTGTGCAGAGGTACCTGCACGATCTGGCCGGCTGGAATGCGTTGTCCACCGAGGCACAGGAACGAATTATCGGGCGCACTAAACTGTCCGACATAGAATTGGACGATTCGGTCAAGCCCACTTCCGCACACAACGCACTCACGACGATCGTTGAGAACGGCAAAGAAATCAAAATCCTGCGCGACAACATGCCTTTCGGGCGTCCCGGTTCCAGCGAATTCGGAACCTATTTCATTGGCTACAGCCGTTCGCCACGCACGATTGAACAGATGCTGGAGAACATGTTTGTCGGGCGCCCGCCTGGCAACTATGACCGGCTGCTCGACTTCAGCCGCGCGGTTACCGGGAATCTTTTCTTCGTGCCGACCGCAACCTTTCTGGAAGGCGTATCGGAAGAGGGATCTGCGGTCGCGGTTTCTTCTGCCGTGTCGTCCCCAGCGGAGGCCGCGCCGACCATGCGGCGCGAGAGTGATGGTTCCTTGCGGGTCGGTTCCCTGAAAGGAGAAGTCGAACATGAATAATCTGCATCGCGAGCTTGCCCCGATCTCCGATGCCGCCTGGGCCCAGATCGAAGAGGAAATGACGCGTACGTTCAAGCGCCACCTTGCGGGCCGGCGAGCCGTTGATGTGCATGGTCCGGCGGGTATGGGCCTCTCCGCCGTCGGTACCGGCCACCTGCGGGCAATCGCGACCCCAGGGGACGGCATCCTCAGCAACCAGCGCGAGGTGAAGGCACTGGTCGAGTTGCGGATTCCATTCGAACTGGAGCGGCAGGCGATCGACGACGTTGAACGCGGCGCCAACGATTCAGACTGGGAACCGGCCAAGATCGCGGCGCGCCGGCTGGCATTTGCTGAGGACGGCGCCATATTTGTGGGGTATAGCGCGGCCGGAATCGTGGGCGTCTGTCAGGGGACCAGCAATCCCACGAAAACTCTACCTGGCGATGTACGTGAATACCCGGAGGCGTTTGCCCAAGCGCTGAGCCAGTTACGGCTTGTCGGCGTCAATGGGCCCTACGCGGTGCTGCTTGGCGCTGACGCCTACACTGCGTTGGCTGAGACCAGTGATCATGGGTATCCCGTCCTGGAGCACGTCAAGCGACTGGTCGACGACAAGATCATCTGGGCGCCTGCCATCCCTGGTGCGGTGGTTATGACCACGCGTGGCGGCAACTTTGAACTGCACATTGGCCAGGATGCTTCCATCGGCTATCTCAACCACACCGATAGCATGGTCCGGCTCTATCTACAGGAGACCTTCACCTTCCTCCTGCTCACCTGCGAAGCGGCCGTCGCATTGGCTCCGCCGACGGCAAAGCAGGGCTGATGAGTTCCGTCCACCTGATTGAAGATACGCAACCGGAGCTTTTGCAATGTGCAGATTGAAGTGTGTCCTGACAGGGTTGATTCCCATCGCGCTGGCGCTTTGCTCGGCGTTGGCGTGGGCGGGAACTGCTCGCTGGACCGAGCAGAAGGCCAATGAATGGTATGCGCAACAGCCGTGGCTCGTGGGCAGCAATTACATCCCCAGGTCGGCCATCAATCAATTGGAGATGTGGCAGGCGGAGACGTTCGATCCCGACCAGATCGATCAGGAATTCGGCTGGGCGGAAGCTCTGGGGATGAACACAATGCGCGTCTTTCTGCACGACCTGCTCTGGCAGCAGGACGCTCCGGGCACTCAGAAGCGCATTGACGGCTTCCTGGCGATTGCCGCCCGCCACCACATTCGCCCCATGCTGGTGCTGTTTGATTCCTGCTGGGACCCGTCGCCGCATCTGGGGCGGCAGCACCCGCCGGCGCCGGGCATTCACAATTCAGGATGGGTGCAGAGTCCGGGAGCGCGTGCGCTGGCCGATCCGAGCCAATATCCGCGGCTGAAGGCCTACGTCAGCGGTGTGGTCGGCGCCTTCGCCAAGGATGAGCGCATTCTTGCCTGGGACGTGTGGAACGAGCCGGGCTCCGACAGCCTCGGCCTCTATCCCGCGGATGAGCTCAAAGACAAGGCGGCACGCGTCAAAGTGCTTCTCCCGCAGGTGTTCGAGTGGGCGCGGGCGGCCAATCCGGTGCAGCCGCTTACCAGCGGAATATGGGGAGTGGACACATCGCCGGATGGCTCCGACCTGGGCGAGCTCCATCAGATCCAACTGCACGAGTCCGACATCATTACCTTCCATAACTACAGTTGGCCAGAATATTTCCGCCGCCAGGTGGCGTGGCTGAAGAAGGAGAAGCGGCCGGTGATCTGCACCGAGTACATGGCACGCTCGATAGGGAGCACGTTCGACACCATTTTGCCCATCGCCAAGCAGGAGCGCGTGGGAGCGATCAATTGGGGATTGGTGGCCGGCAAGACTCAGACCTACTATCCCTGGGAGTCCTGGGACCACCCCTACATTTCCCACCAGCCCCCGGTCTGGTTCCATGAGGTGCTGCATCCTGACGGCACCCCCTACCGGGAGGCGGAGGCGACCCTGATTCGGCAGCTCACGGGGAAACAATAGCGAACTTCGGGACAGCTCCTTGTTGCACCGCTCAAGCATGCCGAGGCGTGCTTACAGCGTAGCCGCAGACAGTTCGGGGACACTGTCTTCCGGCCGATCCTCCTCCGATCGGAGTGCAACATGCCTTCTTGCGACGAGCATGTAGACGGACGGAACCACAAACAATGTAAATATCGTTCCGATGATCATACCGCTCACCAGCATGATGCCAATGCTGTTGCGCGCGCCCGCTCCGGGGCCTTTCGCCAACACCAGCGGAAAATGACCGACCACGGTGGCGGCGGTTGTCATAAGAATGGGGCGCAGACGAGTGGTGGCCGCTTCAGTGACCGCAGCCAGCTTTTCCTTTCCTGTCTCCTGGAGGTGGTTCGCAAACTCCACGATCAGGATGCCGTTCTTTGATACCAGACCAACCAAGGTGATCAATCCTACCTGGCTGTAGATGTTGAGTGTGGTGAACCCGAGGAAGGAAAACAACAGTGCGCCAGAGATGGCCAGTGGCACCGAGCCGGCGAGAACTATAAAGGGGTCGCGAAAACTCTCGAACTGTGCCGCCAGCACAAGATAGATCAAGACTGCCGACAACAAGAACGTGCCAAGAAATTTGCTTCCCTCAACCCGCAGCTGGCGCGATTCGCCCGCGTAGTCAACATTGAAGCCCTGCGGCAGCATCGCCTTGGCCTCGTTCTCCAGGAATCGCAGCGCCTGATCGAGGGGAACTCCCGGCGGAATCACTCCCTGGATCCGTACCGCATTGAGCTGCTGGAATTTCTTGAGCTCGCGGGGCTCGGTGGTCGTCTTTAGGGTGGCGAAGGTCGACAATGGGACCAGCCGGTTATCCGCTCCCCTGACATAGATCTGAGCCAATTGATCAGGAGTTAGACGTTCCACGCGCTTGACCTGGGGAATGACCTTGTAACTTTGACCCTGGATACTGAACCGGTTGACGTAATTCCCACCGAGCATGGTGGAAAGGTCCTTGCCGGCCTGGCTCAGGTCAACTCCCTGGGAGCGCAATTTGTCGCGGTCAAATACGACCTCGGCCTGGGGCTGGTCAAATTTCAAGTCCGAGTCGGCATAGATGAACATGCCGCTCGCGAAGGCTTTGGCCACCAGTTGGTTGGCGATAGCTGCAAGCTGCTGCGGTTCGGCCGACGATGCAATGACGAAATCGACGGGGAAATTTCCTCCGCCCGGGAGTGGCGGCGGAGTGAGGGGAATTACGCGAACGCCGGCGATCTTCGACAGCGGACCCGTCGACTGAAGCAGAAGCTGCTGAGCGGTTTTCTTGCGCTGGCTCCAGGGTTTGGTGACCATGCCGCCGAAGCCGCCCGTGGGATCCATGATCTGAAAGATGCTCTCGCTTTCGGGGAAGGAGTGATAGACGTCGTAGATCTGCGAGGAGAACAGCTTGGTCTGGTCAATGGTTGCGTTGGCGGAAGCTTGCACCACTCCAAAAACCACACCCTGGTCCTCGGCCGGAGCAAGCTCGCGCTGGGAGAACAAGTAGAAGGGCACGATGAGCAACGCCACGATCACCCACACGCCGAGAACCACAGGCCGGTATTGCAACGTACCCGCGAGGGTTCGCGAGTACGCGCTGCGCACGTTCTCGAAGCGGCGATTCACCCAGCCGGCAAAACCGCGCTCCGTGTCCCCCGCGCGCAGCAACCTGGAACCCATCATCGGTGACAGTGTCAGGGCAACAATTCCGGATACGACGACGGCGCCGGCCAAGGTGAACGCAAATTCGCGGAACAGCGCGCCCGTCAGTCCGCCCTGAATGCCCACCGGCGCATAGACCGCGGCCAAGGTGATGGTCATGGCGATAATCGGGCCTACCAGCTCGCGGGCGGCATCAATGGCCGCACGATTAGGGCTCTTGCCTTCATGCAGGTGGCGTTCGACGTTTTCCACCATCACGATAGCGTCGTCCACCACCAGGCCCACCGAGAGCACGATGGCCAGCAGAGTCAGCAGGTTGATGGTGAATCCGGCCACCAGCATGAGGAAAACAGCACCGATCAGCGAGATGGGAATAGCGACGACCGGGATCAGCACCGACCGGAAGGAGCCCAGGAAGAGAAAAATGACAACAATGACGATGAGCAGCGTCTCGCTCAGCGTGCTCAAGACTTCTTTGATCGCATCCTGAATGTACGCCGTCGAATCGTAGGGTATGCCAACCTTCATGCCAGCCGGCAATTGCTCTCTGATCCCCGGGATAGCTTCCCGAACCTTTTTGATGACCTCGAGGGAGTTGGCCGTAGGCAATACCCACACGCCCATGAAGGTGGCGGACTCTCCGTTAAAGCGAACATCCTCATCGTAGGTCTCGGCGCCCAGCACCACGTCGGCAATCTCACCCAGGCGGACGATGGTCCCCTTGTCCTGCTTCACCACCAGTTGGCGGAATTCTTCCGCCGTGCGCAGGTCGGTATTGGCTACCAGATTCACCGATACCATCGAACCTTTGGTCCGCCCCAGGGCCGACAGGTAGTTGTTGTTGGCCAGGGCGTCCCACACCTGGGAAGGGGAAATGCCAAGCGCCGCCATCTTTTCTGGCTTGAGCCAGACGCGCATAGCAAAGGTGCGTTTGCCGAGGATATCCGCTCGTTGCACGCCGCTTATGGCGCTCAACTTGGGCTGGACGACGCGCGTGAGGTAATCAGTGATCTGGTTCTGGTCCAGGTCGGAAGAAGAGAACCCGAGGTACATCGAAGCGAATTCAGTATCGGCGGTCTGCAGCTCGATCACCGGGGCCTCAGCCTCGGGGGGGAGATCATTGCGAACCTGCGCGACCTTGGCCTGCACCTGCGTGAGGGCGGCATTGGTATCGTAGTTGAGCTTGAGGTGTACGGTGATGGTGCTGAGGCCCTGCGCGCTCGACGATTCCATGTAGTCGATGCCGTCGGCGCTGGCGATCACGCGCTCCAGCGGGGTGGTAATGAACCCTCGTACCAGGTCGGCGTTGGCGCCGGTATAAACCGTGGTGACCTGTACGACTGCGATGTCGCTACGGGGGTACTGGCGCACGCTCAGGGAGCGAATAGCCTGCACGCCCGCGATCAGAATCACCAGGTTCACGCAGATGGCGAGAACCGGCCGCTTAATGAACAGATCGGTGAACTTCACTAGTTGTCCTCAAGCTTGGGGCTGGGGTTGTTGCCGGGCTGTACTTTGTTGTTCACAGCCACGGCAGCGCCGTTGCGCAACTTGAAGACGCCCGAGGTCACAACCTCGTCGCCAGGTTTGAGCCCGGACACTACACCTACCTGATCGCCGCGCGCGCCTTCTACCTTGACGAACTGCTGCCGCACCCCGCGGTAAGGGTTTCCCTTAGGGTCTTTGAGATCCGTAACTATGAAGACCGAATCACCGAAGGGCGCGTAGCTGATTGCAGACGCCGGCAGTGGAATCACGGAGCGCTTAGCGCCCACCCCGACCTCAACCTGAGCAAACATGCCGGGACGCAGCTTGCCTTCAGGATTGGCCAGAGTTGCCTGCACCTGCACGTTACGCGTGGCTTGGTCCACAACCGAATCGATGGCGTTCACGCGCCCCGTGAACTCAAGCCCGGCCAGGTTCTCCGTGGTGAGCCGGGCGGAGTGCCCCACTCGCACCTGGGCGAGCACGTCCTGAGGCACGCTGAAATTCACATAGATCGGGTTCAAGGACTGCAGGGGCACAATGGCGCTGCCCGCAGACAAGTACTGCCCCAAATTCGCCTGTCGTATACCCAGGACTCCCGAGAACGGCGCTTTGATCGTCTTGCGCTCGATGGTTGCTCGGATCTCTGCCACATTGGCCTCGGTCTGCTTCTGGTCGGCAGCTGCCTTGTCGTAGTCCATCCGGGAGATCACGCCTTCTTTCGCCAACTGCTGGTAGCGTTCATGGTTGATCCTGGCCAGATCGCGTTGCGCCTCCATGGCGGCCAACTGGGCTCGTTCCTGGCGCGTGTCCAGCTCTACCAATACTTCTCCCTCGCGGACCATGGTGCCGGAATCAAAACTGATTTTCTCGACAATTCCAGGGAGATCGGCGCTGACCGTGACGCCGTGCACCGCGACCATCGTCCCGACCACGCTCAGGGTCGTCGGCCACGTGTCTTGTCGCGCAACGATCGTCGTAACAGCTTCCGGTGGCGGCTGGAAGGTGTTGGCTTTCACCGCTGCCTGAACCTGCCGCATCTTGAAATAACCCAGGCCGGTGAGCAGCATCGCCGCCACCACCAACATCAGAATCATCCGTTTCGCCATAGAATCCTCTGCATCTGTACAACTGCCCAAATGACCGCCGACGTGGCGCCGCTTTCGCACACATCATTTTCTTCAGTACTTTTGTGGAATGCCAAGATAGGACCAATCTGGCGGTGGTTCCGCAGTCTCACTGCGGTAATGCTGCCTTACCCTGCGCCAACGCACCCCTCGTTGACATCCACGGCGCACGCTTCTTTTTCTTCCCAATACGATTCGCCGGACCGCAGAAAGATGAAACTTATTTCGTCCCTGTTCGCCTGCCGGCATCCACGCCTCCAAAACCCTTCTCCGGGTGCATCTCTACGACGGACAATCGTTCCAAAATCGACATATTCGCTCATAAAAAAATGTGGTCGCTGGGGCGTCTTTTTCGGGAAGATTTCGTGCTCTCGCCTCGACTCCAACCGCCAAACACGTCTCTCTTAGTCATATCCCGAGAGAATTTGATACGTTTACACGGTCAACCAGGGGGTTACCGCAGTTCCAGTCGAGTCTTGAGAGCTGGCGTGATAGTCGTTGCCAACCCGGCGCGGAGGAAAGGAGAGCTCCTTTGAAGCGATGGGCGATGGTCTGGCTTGTGGCTTCGGTTTGGCTGGGTGCCTTGATGGGCGGTGGTGGTCTGGCTGCGCAGCACCCCCCTCACCTTGACCGCGCTTCGGGGGTTACCCAGTTCATCGTCGCCGATCGGCCGTTTATCGTTTTCGGGGGCGAACTAAGCAACTCGGCGGCAGGGACGGCGGCTCAAGCCGACGAGATTCTGCCGCGGCTGGCGCGATTTCAGATCAACACCGTGCTGGTGCCCGTCGCCTGGGAACAGATTGAGCCGGTTGAGGGGACCTTTGAGTTTGCGATTCTGGATCACTGGATTCAGCAAGCCCGTGCTCACAACCTGCATCTGGTCTTGTTGTGGTTTGGCAGTTGGAAGAACGCGTTCTCCAGCTACACGCCGGAGTGGGTAAAGAAAAATCCCAAGCGCTTTCGCCGGGTGGTCACGCCCGACGGCCGTCCCCTGGAGATGCTTTCGGCGCTCTCTCGGGAGAACCTGAACGCGGATACGCGCGCCTTTAGCGCGCTGATGCGGCACGTGAAGGAAATCGATTCAAGGCAGCAGACGGTGCTGATGGTTCAGGTGGAGAACGAGGTTGGAATCCTGGGCAGCCGGCGAGAGCATTCTGGGGAAGCGGATCGCCTTTTCGAAGGGCCGGCGCCGCCCGATCTTCTGCGGTATTTGCGTGAACACCGGGAGGGCTTTTCGCCCGAACTGAATCGGGCGTGGAACGAAAACGGGCGCACCTGGAAGGAAGCTTTCAGCGGGGCGGCACCGGAGGTGTTCACAGCGTGGAACTACGCCAGCTACATCGGACAGGTAGCAGCCGCGGGGAAGAAAGAATACCCGCTTCCTTTCTACGTAAACGCCCAGTTGCCCGCACCAGGTGAGCGGGCAGGAGAATATCCGAGCGGAGGTCCTCATCCTTACTATCTGGAGATCTACCGCGCGGCAGCGCCCGCACTGGACTTCTTTTCCCCCGACATTTACTGGCCGAACTTCGAGTATTGGATCGAGCGCTACAACGAGCGCCGCAATGCCGTATTTGTCCCCGAGGCGCGCCTGGACATGGCTCCCTTCAATGCGTTCTATGCGTACGGACAGGCGCGCGCCTTCGGATTTTGCCCTTTTGCGGTTGACAGCATCCCTGACGGAGAGGCGAAGGGAAGCGAGGAGAAGAATGCTGTAGCGCAGAGCTATTCGATCCTGCGACAGTTGGAGGATATTCTGCCGCAAGCCCAGCGGGAGGGAAGAACGCGCGCCCTGGTGCTTCACGTCAACAGCCCTCGTCCTACGCAGACGGTATCTCTGGGAGGGTATCTCTTTACGGCGACGCTGGCGCGATCCTGGCCGGCCAGGACGATCCTGCAAGAGGACGGGGCCATGATTTTGGTGCAGACAGCTCCCGACGAGTTTCTGATTGGGGGCGCGGCTCTGACCATTACGGTGGCGAAAGACATCGAGGAGGGAGAAGGGGTTGCTGGAATCGCGAGCGTCGAACAAGGCTCACGCGTGCAAGGAGCGTGGGTCACGAAGCGCCGCCTGAATGGCGATCAGGATAATCAGGGGCGCGACATCTCGCTGGCGGCGCATGGATTTGAGCTGCTGCGCGTGAAGCTCTATACCGTACCCAGACTGCAACTGGGGCAATCGCCGTGATCTGCTTACAGTTTGGCGGCGTCGGATCCCTCGGAAGCGATGCCCGGCGGGGAGGGGAAAGGTTGCGAGGTCATGCCTGAGCGGGCTGCCGCCGAAATCTCCGCCGGTGTCCGTTCCTCGGGGAAGGCTTCCCTAGGTGAGCTCGCCGGGTTCTTCCTGCGGCTGGGAACAACCGCTTTCGGAGGCCCGGCGGCGCATATCGCCATGATGGAAGATGAGTTGGTGCGCCGCCGAGGATGGCTTTCGCGCGAGAAATTTCTGGACCTGCTGGGGGCGAGCAACCTTATTCCAGGTCCGAGTTCGAGCGAACTGGCCATACATATCGGGTATCTGCGCGGCGGATGGGCCGGCCTTCTAGTGGCCGGGAGTTGCTTCATCGCACCGGCAGCAATCATCGTTGCGTTTCTCGCCTGGCTGTACGTCCGCTTCGGCAGGCTTGC
>DATHDM010000163.1:0-2796 GCA_035319065.1 Terriglobales bacterium | reverse complement strand
GAGCTCGGCCGTGGTCGGCTCGCGCGCAGCGGCCACGTCCTCGGCGAGGAACTGCATCTTCTGCGCCATGCGGCGCTTGACAATGGTGTCGCTCTTGTCCAGTCCCATCGCCAGCGCCTCGCGGTAAAGAACCTCCTCCTGCACCTTGTTCTCCACCAGGCGCCTGAATTCCTCTGGTGTTGGCGGCCGGCGCCACTGGGCCTGGAAGTAAAGGTTCAATTGATTCAGATCGTCGAGGGTCAGCTGAATCTGCTTCGATGATGGCGCCGCTCCACGGTCAGGCTGCGTGTAGTGATACACAATGAATAGCACCGCTCCGAGCAGCAAAAAATGAATAAGTGGTTCGCGCAGTAAACGTTTCATTTGGGATCCCCCCGCCAAAGCCAGGAGCGCACTGATGCAACATCGGACGCGCTGCCGTACAGCCGGAGAAGACCGAGCGAGAGTGCGTCACGAGCCGAGAGCGTGCCACTGTTCATGGCCACTATCACGGGCTCTTCGGTCACGGCGACGACGTCGCCCCGCGTTGGACCATCCAGGTGAACTTCGAGCTTGAGCATTTCACCTTCGGCGGCGATCCGGCTCCAGAGCATGGGCTCAAGCAACACGATCGAGAGCGCCGGCGGTTTGGCCGGCGCGTCGCTCGCCAAACGCGCATGCAGCTTCCAGAGGCCAGCGCTGATGCGCGCCATCACCCTCCGGAGATCTTCTACCGTCAGCGTCGAATCGATTCCCAGCGTCCGGTCGAGCCGTCGGCTCAGCCGCGCTGAAGAAACTGCGCCCAACACATGCAGCGCATCGGGGTAGATGACGTTCAGCGCAACCCGCTGCAGCGTTATGTCATCGCCTTCGAGGCCACAGGCCGATGCATATCCCGCGAGCAGCGCGATGGTCGCCACAGCAACCAGCATGCGGCGCCATCGCGCGCGGCCGCGGATCGTAGCGCTTGTCTCCGCCATCGGCTCACTCCTTCGTGTGCAGGAACGAGTCCTGACTTTCTTTATCGTATTCGCCCTTTTTCAAGGTGACCAGGTTCGGTGGTCCCTTGGCCAGCATCTCGTAGTTGGCGTAGCCGAACTCGTTGCTCCGAGCGCCGTAATACTTGTCGCCGAGCTTGTAGACTGCTATCTCGAAGGGCGTGTTGGCAACCATCGTCACAACCTTACCGTTCTTGATCAAGTACGGCGTGGGGACGATCTGGTACGCAGCCTTGGCGAGATTGCCCGTCGCCCCAGGTAGCGGCGAGCGCCGGCCCACGTGCATGACGAGCGAGTTGCCGTCCTGGTCGTAATTCACCTTGTAGACTTCGCCCGTGACCGTGTTGCGGAACCAGTACGATTTACCCACCAGTAGTGACTTCAGCTGCTCGTCGGTCAACGCTGCCGCACCCTTGCCAGTCAAGTCGGCGACCGTCACGCCTGGTTTGGCGCTCTTCCGGGCCTCAGCGCTCGGCGTGTACCAGATCGGCGAACTCCAGGCGCGCTCCTGCACCGTCGCCGGCACCACGTCCGGCGGCGCGACACCGATCTGCCGTGCCTGGATGGTGCTCCAGCGCGGCGTCGGGATTTCAAGTACGCGAACGTAGTAGAAAGCGTGGAGGCTGGGATCGAATTCCGGATCGGTCCACACCGTCTTCAGTTCCATCGATCCCACGGTGTTGGTATAGGTGCCCTTGTCGATGTCCACCGTGCTCTGGATGGGTGCGATCCTCCCCGTCCATCTGTCGGGCTTGCGGTTCCCCGCCCAAGCAACGTCGTAGATCTTCTCGAAGCTCTGGCCATTCTTGGTCCAACCCTTCACGATTTCGATCCGGTCCAGATTGCCGGAAGTAGGATCCTTAACTGCCCACACCACGAACGTCGGGGCCTTGGACTTCATCTGCGGCAGATCGCCACCCATGGGCACGCCGCCACTATAGGCAGTCTTGACCCAGCTCTTTTGTTTCAAGAGGGCAGCGTTGTAGTCCCAACCCCCGAAGAAGCGCACCTTGATGCGAGGGCCGCTGGTGCCGAAGGTCTCCTTGCGATACATCGCGTCCCAGAGCGAGGCGCGTGTGTTTTCCTCCGCCCAGACACCGCTCAGGCCCGCCGGGTTCTCCAGACGCACGTCCATGCCAGTGAAGAGATGGCCGGACATGCGCGTCTCGATCGTGCCGTCGTTGATGCCATGCCCGCCGTAGAAATTGTTCTGGCGATAGGGCACTCCGGTGTTGTGCGAATCCGAGCCGGCGACGAAGCCGAACTTGTACGGGTTGTAGCCTCTGGTGTCCTGCATTGTCAGTCCATCTTTAAGTGCCTGGCGCGCGTAGCTGCCGACGGTGTGAGGTATGCGGCCGCTCTCGGCGGGAAGGCCGATCAGGAAGCTCATAATTTCGTAATTGGCGAACTCATCATTGGGCGAAAGCAAGGGATGAGTCTCGGATTGTCCTTTGATCTGCTTGATCTCCACCAACCGCTCGTTGCGGTCGCGCGAGGCCGCCCAGGCCGCATCAATCGGCCGGCCGAGGCTGTCGAGATCGATCGGATACATCCAGCCATCGCTCAGGTTGGCGTTGTGCGAGACGGCCAGCAACTCATTGCCGGCCTTGCGCTGTTCATCCATCCATTTCCAGAGATCCTCCGGATGCCAGGAGTCCAGCATGGTGAAAGGCATCTCCGGCACTTTTTTGGAATCGCGGAAGAAGATGTTGCGATGCAGGTTGCGGAAGTTGACCTGCGAGGTGTATTCGTACGAGCAGAAGGTAGTGAATTTGCCTGGCTTGTTGTTCTCGTCTGCTATCTTGACGTTTTCCTTCCA
>DATHDM010000162.1:0-4148 GCA_035319065.1 Terriglobales bacterium | reverse complement strand
CTGGGAGGCTCAGTAGCGGCCGGCGGCACCATGACCTACTGCGGCTCGGCCAATCCTTGCAGCGCGCTGTTTGGCGCCTTTACCAACGCGAACAGCAACTTCGCCTACTCGCCTCGGCAAATGCAGTTGGGCGTTCGCCTGAGGTTCTAGCTGCGTTCGCGACGAGAGCGGCGGCCATGGCCGCCGCTTTTTTGTCGGTAATGGAATCGACATCATCCCCGCGATCGAAGCCGACATGGCCGGTGTGGTTCGCAGAGCCGTGCGACAGGGGCCGTTGTGACAGGGGGAATGGGTGGCTAGGGGTGCTGCACCGTTTGCCGCAGGGGCAGGATGACCGTGAAAGTGCTGCCGCGGTCCACTGCACTCTCGACATTGATGTGCCCGCCATGATCCTCGACGATGCGCTTGGCCAGGGGCAATCCCAGGCCGGTGCCGTGCCCCTTGGTGGTGAAGAACGGACGGAAGATGCTGGGCAGGTCTTCCGGGGAAATGCCACGTCCAGTGTCGGTGATGGTGACTACTGCGGAGGCACCATTCCTTTCTGCGACCGTCACTCGGACCAGACCCTCGCCGTTTTCGATGGCCTGGATCGCGTTCAGCGTCAGGTTGAGCAATACCTGGTGAATCTGGCTGGTGTCATGCTCGACCAGCAGCCGGTGAGCAGTCTTTTCCAAATCGATGTGGATGGGCTTCGAGAGGGCATTCTGGCGGGCGAAGATCACCGCGTGCTCCACGGTGGCATTCAGATCCGCCAATTGCACGCTGGGGGTCCGGGGCCGCGCGGTCTCCAGCAGGTCGTTGAGGGTGCGATTGATGCGGGTAACTTCCTCGCGGGCATCGCTCAAGACCTCGCGCACGGGGCTGGAGGCGGGCAGGTCGCGGCGCACGATGTCCATGACGCCAGCCAGCCCGGCCAGGGGATTGCGGATCTCGTGCGCCAGGCCCGCAGCGAGCTCACCGATGGTGGCTAGATGCTCGGCCCGCGACATCTGGGTATTGTGGAGCCGCTCGATCTCCGCCAGGCTCTCGCGCAGGCGGCGCACCATGCTGTTGAAGTTGCGGCCCAGATCGCCGATGTCGTCGCGCCGATCGGCGAAGCTCACCTCGGCGGAGAGGTCGCCGTCGCGGACCCGCTGGATCTTCTCCTCGAGCTCCAGCATGGGCCGCCTCACCACGACGGCCAGGGTCACCAGCAGGA
This sequence comes from Terriglobales bacterium, assembly GCA_035319065.1. Taxonomy (GTDB): domain Bacteria; phylum Acidobacteriota; class Terriglobia; order Terriglobales; family Acidobacteriaceae; genus DASPRM01. The sequence continues at coordinate 2,950 of DATHDM010000162.1, read as the reverse complement.
CGGCCAAAATGGCGAGTCCGCCGGCAGCGGCGACCATCAGCAACAGGCGGCGCTCGCCCTGCTCGATGGAGACCGAGGCCAGGATGAACAGCAGAATACCGTTCAGCAACACGGCGATGACGGGCAGCAGGGTCTTCAACTGCCAGTTCACGCGCACCGGCCGCTTTTTGGTGCCGGCTGGCGCTGCGGTTTGTGAATTGCGGACATCCATGATCGGAATCTCAGGGCGCGCAACCAACGATGCTGGAGCCTCAAGCGTAGGCATGTAACCCTGGGAGCAGGTACGTCACTCCGAAGAAGGTGAACATCACTACGGCGAAGCCGAGGATGGCGAAGTAAGCGGCTCGGCGTCCCCGCCAGCCACGGGTGATCCGCATGTGGAGATAGCCGGCGTAAACCAGCCAGGTGATGGCTGCCCAGGTCTCCTTGGGATCCCAGCTCCAGTAGGAGCCCCAGGTGCGGTTGGCCCAGTAGGCACCGGCGGCGATCATCAAAGTGAGCAGGGGAAAGGCAATGGCGATGGTCTTGTAGGTGATGCGGTCGAGGGCATCGGCCGAGGGCAGCAGTTGCTCCAGATCGCGGCGGCGCCAGAACAGCATCAGGTAGAGCAAGGAGGCGAAGATGCCTCCGATCAGTCCGGCGAGAATGAAGGGGCTGGCTTTCAGGCTGGTCTGGAAGAGGCCCTCGGCATCGGGGGAAGGGTAGGAACCGCTGTTGGAGCGATAGGCAAAGGCGGCCAGCGCCAGCACCTGCAGGACGATGCCCACGAACACAGCGCGATTGCCCACCAGATACTTGCTGTCGTCGCCGCTGATACGCGCCCAGATGCAGAACGCCAGGGGTGCGGCCACCGCCAGCAACACCAGGACGAACAGCCATCCCAGGTCAGGGATGGTCACCATCAGGCGCACGCCGCGCGAGATCATGATCTCTTCTTTATTCTGCAGATCGTAGGCCACCACGCCCAGTCCGCCCCACTTTTCGAAGCGGGTGAGGATGCTCAGGTAGATCAGGGTGGTGAAGGCGGAGGTTGCCGCCATGAAGGCTTCCGTCGTCAGATCGTCCTGGATGAGGAACATCATGGCAAGGGCAAAGCTGAGGGCGCAGGCGGCGTAGGCCAGCATGGCCAGGGTGACGTGCACGTGCAGCCAGGTGGACTGCAGCGCCGGCACCAGGGGGCGCACGTCGGAGGGCAAGAGTTGCATGAGCGCGACCGCGGTCACGGCCAGCGGCATGGTCACGGTGCCGATCACCTTCACGCCATACTTGCGCTCGGCGATCAGGGTGAGGGCGACGATGGTCCAGGTGAAGCTGAGCAGCATTTCGTAGATGTTGGCAAAGGGGGGATGGCCGGCAACGTACCAGCGATGGCCGACCGCCAGGGTGTTGGCCACGAAGCCGGCGATGGTGGCCACCGAGGCGTACTTCACGTACTTGGCAATGCCGGTCACGCCGAATCCGATGTAGAGGGCCGCGGCGCCGGCGTAGAGGATCAGGGCGACGTAGAGGAGGTTGCTCTCGTTGAACAGGGTCCCGCTCTTCACCACGTTCAGAAATGCCATGAACAGCAGGAAGAGAATGCCCAGGCCAACTGCCACCAGCAGGCTGTTGCCGGTGGTTCCAGGATGCTGCTCCGCTCCAGCCCTTGCCATAATTCCTCCCCTGCGGCCTAAACTGCCGCCATCGAATCCTTCTTTTCAGTTTGGGAGACCGTGGAATCGAGCCGCGCTGGCAACACCTGGCCGCGAATGTCCTCGGCGATGCGCTGCAACTCCTCGGCATAGTGCTCGCGATTTTTGTCTGCCTGGGTTCCCAGCCACAGCAGGAGTGCGGAACTGGCGCCGTTATTCGCGGGCTGCGGAACCGCCCAGAAGCGGCGATGCACGGCATAAAAGGCGGAACCCAGTCCCAGGGCCATCAGCAGGCAGCCGCCCCAGACCATCCACTGCCCGGGCTCGTGGGAGACTTGCAGCCCGGTGAAGACCCCCATCTCAAAATCCAAGACGCTGAACTCGTAGGGCGAGCCCTCCGAGTGGGGAGCATTCGCCACCTCGGGGAAGAGCCACACGGTAGCGGGTTGCGCCGAATTTGTAGACGCCACTTCGAGCTGGATGGCGGGATTGCGCGGCTCGTTCGAGCGGGTGTAAATCTCGCCCTCGCGAATCACAAAATCGGGGACGAAGTGAAGCAGGCGCACAGAAGTGTGGGCGTCGAGAGCCAGGGCCTGCTCTCCGGCCAGGGTGATCTGCTGTTTCTGGCTCGGGTTGGCCTTTGGCCAGGCCTTCAGGACCAGGCGCTCCAGCTTGCCGGTGGATCCGTAGCTGGCCTGGTAGAAGCGGATGCCGCGATAGACCAGGGGGTCGTTGACGACGATTTCCTTGTGCTCCACTTCCCTGCCGTTCTCGAGCACGGTGAGTTTCGACCACCACTTGCGGGGCGAGCCATCGGGATAATTCTCCTGGCCGGCGCCATCGCAACGCAGGGTAAAGGGGATGGTCTTCTTGGTGCCGTCGCGCAGCTCGAGGACATCGGTGCTCTGCCCTTTCTCAAGCGCGACGAAGCTCTTGTATCCCACCAGGCCGTCCACAATTCCGCCCGCCAGGATCAGGAGCAGGCTGGCGTGCACGATGTACACGGCGAAAACCGAGAAGCGGTTCTTCTCCGCGAACAGCGAGGCTTGCCCGTTGGTGACCACGCGCTGCGGCCTCAAGCCGGCGCGGCGGAAGGCGCGGGCGGCGGCGTCAAGCGCCTGGTCGGGGTTGCGGATCGGGATCTTCACCTGCACCGGCAGCACCGCCCGGAAGTGCGGCTCGGGGTAGCGATAGGACTGCGAGAACCGCTTCCAGGCCTGCGGCCAGCGGTCGATCGATGCACAGGTGATGGTGATGGCCAGCAGGGTCATCAGCAGCAGGAACCACCAGGCGTGGAAGACGTCGGTGAGGCCGAGCTT
>DATHDM010000161.1:0-4399 GCA_035319065.1 Terriglobales bacterium | reverse complement strand
TTCCTTGCTGCTGGCGTAGTTGACCACCACCTTCGCGCCCTCCCCGCCAGTTGCTTGGCCATGGCCGCGCCGATCCCCTTCGATGCGCCGGTTACCACTGCCACTTTCCCTTCCAGCTTTGCCATACTCTCGAACCTCCCGTTTTTGCTTTTTTTTTGGGATTTCTTACCTATCGGTACAGATGTCTCGCGGTCGGGAGCGGGTGCAATAATTTTTTACCGATGAGTATAAAAAGGGGTACACTGCGGATATGAAAAAGGAAAGCGGGGCCAGGGCGCCGCGGGGACGTCCCCGCTCCTTCGATACCGAGAAGGCCGTGGACCAGGCGCTGGAGGTCTTTTGGCGGAAGGGCTACGAAGGCGCGTCCTTATCGGATCTCACCAAGGCGATGGGCATCAACCGTCCCAGCCTTTATGCTGCCTTTGGCGACAAGCAAGCGCTCTTCCGCCGGACGCTGGATCGCTACACCCAGGGACCTGCGGCTTACGTACTCGAAGCGCTGAACGCGCCCAATGCCCGCACCGTGGCGGAACGATTGCTGCAGGCAGCTGCGGATTCCCTCCTCAACCCCCGCCATCCGCGTGGATGCCTGCTGGTGCAGGGCGCACATGCGTGCGGAGAATCGGCGAATGTCGTCCAGCGGGAATTGATCGCCCGCCGCCTGGCGGGGGAGGCCGCCGTCCGCAAGCGCTTGCAGCGCGCCCGCTCGGAGGGCGATCTGCCCCCGGATGCCGACCCGGCTACGCTCGCCCGCTATCTCTCAACCGTGATGCATGGAATGGCGGTGGAGGCCGCCGCCGGCGCAACCCGCCGTCAATTGCAGCAAGTGATTCAAACCGCGCTGCGGGCCTGGCCCGAGTGAGGCGCATCGATCGCCTGCTCTGAAATCTGACTCCACGCTACCGGAGCCGCGGCCGCTGCCCTGCTCAAGCCGGCGCCGCCCATCAGCTCCGCAAAGAATTCCATGTGCTTGCGCGCGATCACCGGCCACGCGAACTGCTCGCGCGCGCGCTCCATCCCCTTGGCCGCGAGCTGATCGCGTCGCATCGGGCTTTCCAGCAAGGAAGCCATGGCCCGAGTCCATCCCCCCTCGTCCTGCTCGCCAACCACCACCCCGGCATCGCCGATGACGTGCGGTATTTCACCGCTGTCGCTGCCGATCACCGCGACTCCGCTGGCGAAGGCCTCGATCAGCATGCGCCCGAACTGCTCCCTCCAATGCCGCGTCGTCTGGCTGGGAGCGCAGAGGATGTCAAACGCATTCAGATAAGCCGGAACCTCGCCGTGGCGGACATCGGTCACGATGCGCACCTGGTCTCCCCGGCCGCCTGCCCACTGTTTGAGGAAGCTCTCCTCCGGTCCTGACCCGATGAACAACGCGCGCCACGGCGTCTCCACCGCATCCAGCGCTCGGGTCAGCAATCGCAACCCCTTCTCCGGCACCAATCTCCCCAGGAAGCCCGCAACCGGGGGCCCGGCCTGACCCCATCCCAGTTTCTGCCTCACCCTGGCCCTGGCCGCGGGATCCTTGCGAAACGCGTTCATGTCCACGCCCAGCGAGAGCACGCGGTGAGGCCTCGCCCGATAGCCGGCCCGGCTTTGCAGCAGCGTCTTTTCCACTTCTTTGCCGGCTGCGATCCAGCCTGCCGACTTCCCGATGGCGTACTTCTCCATCTGCGCGAACGGCGGAGGATAGCGCTTGGTAAGATTCTGGAAGGTGTAGAAGACCAGCGGGACATTGCCTCCTGCCAGGAACGCGACCTGCGCTCCCGCCGCCGTGTAGGGCTCTTCCCAGCAGTGGATCATGTCCCAGCGCTCGCGCAGGAGCGCGCCCATCCCCGCCCCATAGGTCATGCAGTGGATGCGCTCGGGCCAGCGCACCCGCACCACCTCCACCCGGCACGGCTCCTGCGACATGCCCTCAAAAGCCGTTGGCCGCAGGTCGCCGCGCATCTCATGGGGGGCAACAACGGTAACTTCCCAGCGTTGCCCACTCTCTCGTACTATTTCGTGAGCGATTCTCCGATTCAATGCCACCACGTACGAATGACCAATGGTTAGCACTCGCACTGTCGGCGGCATGCCTGCATTCTAGGGTCAGGCTCGACTTGCGGCCAGTGCCATCGGGAGCGGGTTCGGTGAACATCTTGGTGCCGGGAGGACGATGAGAGCCCTCTTCGCAATTCACACCCCAAAAGATCCCCGCACCGCGGTCTATCTCAGTACCCGGGAACGGGCAGCCTATCTGGAATCGCTGGGCTATCGCTGCTCGATTCTCTCCTACGATGACTTCCCGCTGCTGGTCCGCCTGGGACCTCGCTTTAATCCCTTCCTCTTCCCCCTGGCCCTGATCTGGCATGTCCTCCGCCAGCAGGACCCCTACGATGTGGTCATCGCCCACAGCTACGCGGGTTGGCTGACCTATGCGCTGCGCGGCTTTTTTTCCCGCCTGCAGCCCCAGCTTCGTGTCACCTCCTTCCACGGCCTGGAACCGCTCTACCACTGCGCTTTTCAGGAGGAGTCGCGGCGAGCCGGCAAGCCCCTGAGCCTTCGCTATCGCCTCGTCCAGGGCCCGTTCATGAGACGCATCCTGCGACTGGCGTGTCGCCGCTCTGACCTGATCGTCTGCCTGAGCCCTCCCGAGGAAACCTATCTCTGCCAGCACAGCTGGGCTGATGCCGGGCGCGTCCGCGTTATCGGTCACGGCGTGCAGGAACAGTTCTTCATCGGCCACGAATACCGCCCGGTCGCCCATCGCCTGCTGTTCGTCAGCCAATGGCTGCATATGAAGGGCACCCGCTACCTGGTGCAGGCGTTTTCCCGGCTGGCCGGAGAGTTTCCACAATTGACCCTCTGTTGTGCCGGCACCCTGCTCCCCGAAGCAGACGTCCTCGCTGACTTTCCCCGCGACCTTCGCCATCGCGTGGCCGTTCATCCCCGGCTGGAGGCTGCGGAGTTGATCAACCTTTATCGCCAGGCGGACATCTTCGTGTTTCCCTCCATCTGGGAGGGCTTCGGCCGGGTGCGGGCAGAGGCCATGGCCGCCGCGCTTCCCGTGATCACCACCTCCACCGGCGCTCCCCCCGGCTTGCTCAAGGCGGGACAGAATTCCATCCTCATCCGTGAGCAGAGCGCGGAGGAGATCGTCGAAGCAGTTCGCTTGCTTTGCCAGAATCCGCGCCTGCGCGCCGAGCTGGGAACCAACGCTCAAAACTCCGCCCTCGCCCTCCGCGGCTGGCAGGGAGCCAGGGAGTTCGCCAGGGCGGTTGACAGATTTGTGAAGCAGCCGGTCGTGAATGCCGGCTGAACCCGCAGGAGGCCATATTTCCGAGCGCTCCCGGTCCGCGGTCCCGGATGTCTCGCCGCCGATTCCCTCCGGCAACCTCAAGGGGAATGCCCCGCTTCGCGTTGCCCTGGTCTGCGACTACGCCGAAGAGAATTGGCCGAGCATGGACCTGGTGTCCGAGATGCTCCAGCAGAATCTGGCTCAGGAGTTGCCCGGAAGAATTTCCGCCGCCTCCATCCGCCCCGCCATGCGCCGGCGCCTGACCGGCGCCGGGCTCACCCCCGATGGCGGCCTCCGCTGGAAGGCCGATCGCTTCCTCGCGCGTTTCCTGGATTATCCCCGCAGCCTGCGCCAGATTGCATCGCACTACGATCTGTTTCACATTCTGGATCACAGCTACGCGCATCTTGCCCACCACCTGCCGCGTGGGCGCACCATCGTCACCTGCCACGACCTCGATGCCTTCCAATGTCTGCTGGAGCCCGCCCGCGAGCCGCGCTCCCTGGCTTTCCGGCTGATGACCCGGCGCATCCTGGAGGGCCTAAGCCAGGCAGCCTGGATCACATGCGACACCGCGGCCACCCGGAAAGCGGCGCTCGACCATCGCCTCTTTCCGCCGGAACGCCTTTCGATCGTGTGGAACGGCGTGCATCCCGCCTTTGGTCAGCATCCCTCGCCCCAGGCAGATTCCAAAATCGCTCACCTCGTCGGCCGCCCGGCGGGCAGCGTGATCGAACTGCTGCACGTTGGGAGCGCCATTCCCCGAAAGCGCATCGACGTGCTTCTGCAGGTATTCACCGAAGTTCGGCGCAGCCTGCCGGGCGCACGTCTGCTCCGGGCGGGAGGCGATTTCACTCCCGCCCAGCGATCCCTCGCCCGGAAGCTGGGAGTGGCTGCGGCAATCGACGTCCTTCCCCGCCTCGCGCCGGAGGCCCTGGCCGCCGTGTACCGCCGCGCCAGCCTGCTTCTCCAGCCTTCGCAGGCGGAAGGCTTCGGGCTGCCGGTCGTAGAGGCCATGGCTTGCGGCACTCCAGTGCTGGCCAGCGACATTCCGCCGCTCCGCGAGGTCGGTGGAGACGCTGCCGACTATTGCCCGGTGGCTGACGTCCCCGC
>DATHDM010000160.1:0-7415 GCA_035319065.1 Terriglobales bacterium | reverse complement strand
TTCCTGCCGCCGAAAGCGGTTGCGACTTCTTGCAGCCGTTGCGATAGATGGCCACCGCCTTCAGCCCCAGGCGCCAGGCCTGCATGTAGGCCTGCTCGATTTCTTCGATGGTAGCCGACTCGGGTAGGTTCACCGTCTTCGAGATGGCGCCCGAGATAAACGGCTGCGCGGCAGCCATCATGTGCAGGTGGCCCATGTAGTGGATGGAGCGCGTGCCCTTCGACGGCTTGAAGGAGCAATCGAATACCGGCAGGTGCTCTTCCTTGATGTGCGGCGCGCCTTCGATGGTGCCAGTGGCGTCAATGTAGCCGACGATCGCGGCCGCCTGCTCGGTGGTATAACCCAGCTTGAAGAGCGCGGCCGGCACGGTGTTGTTGACGATCTTGATCATGCCGCCGCCTACCAGCTTCTTGTACTTCACCAGCGCCAGGTCGGGCTCGATGCCGGTGGTGTCGCAATCCATCATGAAGCCGATGGTCCCGGTCGGAGCCAGCACTGTGACCTGCGAGTTGCGGTAGCCGAATTTCTCCCCCTGCGCCAGAGCCTCGTCCCACGTGGACTTGGAGGCCGCGATCAGCTCCGCGAGCTGCGAGCTCTTCACCAGCGAGGTGGTCGAAGTGAGCGAGCTGCCCACGCTGTTCACCGACGCGCGGTGCATGCGGATCACGTCGAGGAAGGGCTCGCGGTTGAGGTAGAAGCCGGGACAGGCGCCGCCGCTGATCAACCCTTCATTCTTCTTGAGCAGCTCGCTGGCCGGCTCCAACGGCGGACACTGCTCGGCGATCATCGACGACTGCTTATACGCCTCGCCGCACATGATGGCGGTAATGCAGGCCGCGTAGTCCCGGCCCGCGTCGGAGTCGTAGGGCAGCCCCGCGGCCATCAGCAGCGCGCCCAGGTTGGCGTAGCCCAGACCCAGCGGGCGGTAGTCGTGCGAGTTCCGGGTGATGGCTTCCGTGGGATAGCCGGCAAAATCCACCAGGATTTCCTGCGCCGTGATCAGCACATCCACCGCGTGGCGGAAGGCCGCGATGTCGAACGTCCCGTTGGGCGCGAACTTCATCAGGTTCAGCGATGCCAGATTGCATGCCGAATCGTCAAGGAACATGTACTCCGAGCAGGGATTGGAGGCATTGATGCGGGCCGTGTTCTTCGACGTGTGCCAGCGGTTGATGGTGGTATCGAACTGCATGCCGGGATCGCCGCACTGCCAGGTGGCTTCGGCAATCTTGGTCAGCAGAGCGCGCGCCTTGTAGGTCGCAACCGGCTTGCGGTCCTTCACGCTCAGGGTGGAGAAGTCGCCATCCCGCTCGATCGCCAGCATGAAGTCGTCCGTCACCCGCACCGAGTTGTTGGCATTCTGGAAGAAGATGGAGCTGTAGGCCTCGGAGTCGGGAGAGGAGCCGTCATAGCCCGACTGTACCAGCGCCCACGCCTTGGCCTCCTCCTTCGCCTTGCACTCGATGAAGTCCACGACATCGGGGTGATCGATGTTCAGGATCACCATCTTGGCGGCGCGCCGCGTCTTGCCGCCCGACTTGATGACTCCCGCGAACGCGTCGAAGCCCTTCATGAAGCTCAGCGGGCCCGAGGCTTGCCCGCCGCCGGAGAGGTTTTCCATCGAACCGCGCAGCGTCGACAGGTTGGTGCCCGTTCCCGATCCCCACTTGAACAGCATGCCTTCGGTCTTGGCCAGCGTGAGAATCGAATCCAGCGAATCGCGCACCGAGTTGATGAAGCACGCCGAGCATTGCGGATTGCTGTAGCCGGTACGCGTGAACTCCACCCGCGAAGCCTGCCGGTTCCAGTGCCAGTTGTGGGCATCGGAGTTGGGCTCGATGCGGTCGCAGCCCACGTTGAACCACACCGGGGAGTTGAAGGCCGCCATCTGATGAACCAGGATGTAGGCCAGTTCGTCATGAAAAACAGCCGCATCGTCCGCGCTGCGGAAATAGCCTGCCTGAATCCCCCAATCGCGGATCGTCTCCGCCACCCGCGTGATCAGCTGGCGCGCCCCCGTCTCCCGCTCCGCGGTTCCCAGCGTGCCGTGCAGGTATTTGCTGGCCACGATGTTGGTTGCGGTCATCGACCAGTCCTTGGCCACCTCGACGTTCTTCTGCTCGAAGATCGTCTTGCCGTTGGCGTCGGTAATCTGCGCCGTGCGCAACTCCCACTCCACGGTCTCGTACGGAGAGACGCCCGCCGTCGTCAAAACACGCCGGAACTGCAGACCGGGAGCTCGCTTGCGCTCCGACTTCTCCTTTTCCGGCGCGCCTTGCTCGATGCTGCTTACCGGGTTGGAGTTGACCTCAGAAGTGACGATGGCTTTTTCTCTGGCTTCAGACATCCTGGGCTCTCCTGAATCCGATGGGTCAATTCCCGCCAAGCTCACCGCCCTCCCCGCGTCTTACGTGTCCGTCGCGGAGACTGGTTCCGCTCCCGGCAACCGCAGCGGTGAGCACCACACCAAGAACTCAAATAACTGCCGTCTGGGAAACGATCCGGGCGGTCCTAAATTCTGCCGTCCCCCATTTCACCCCGCCGTTGACAAGCCCAAATCTGGGGGTGCCATTTCCCCTCCTTGGGGGGCTGAGCCCAAGCCCGGTGGAGGCTCGAACTCGCTACGGGATGCTGAAAGTACGCCTGTATGTTGGGCCTGTCAAGTACCTCATACTACATATTGTACATCAGTTACTTAACCGGGACGATTCTTGCCCAGGGCGGAACTCGGCGGTTTCCTCCACTGGAATCAATAGAATCCGCCCCATCCGCCTATTTACTCAATAGTAAATCCCTGGTCAATTTCCACAACTGGGAAAACATAAAACTTGCGCTCGGCATCTCCCGGAATCCTTCCTCTCCCTGGAGATACCTGCCACCAGGCTGGAACACAACGTTGCTTCGGAATCTACGAGCGCGACGTACCCAGGTCAATTCTCGAAATGCTGTGCACACCCTGTTTTCTGTGGAATTCCTGTGCGCAAAGAAGTGGCGCTGAGGAGGTCTGGTTCGGAATGCCGAAACTCCGATTGCACGCCGCGTTGTTGCGATGATTCGCGGTGCGAATGCCTGCGCCTCACGCCACATCGTCAACGATCACCCTCAGCGCAAAGGGCAGGAATCATCGCTCATGGCTCATCCGGGGTCGCCTCATGCCTGGATTCGTCCGCTATAGACGGCCATGCCCACGATGGCATCGATTCCCTGCTCATCGAGCTGATTCACTTCCTCCTGCGTGGTGATGCCCCCCGCCACCATCAGCTTACGCGTAGTGGCCGCAGCCAGTTGCGGAATCACCTGCATGGGAAACCCCTGCATCAGCCCCTCTGTATCCACGTGGGTATAGAGGAAGGCTCCACAACAATCGTTGAGCGCGCGCATGGCAGACTCGGCAGAAAAGCCGGTGAGCGTCCGCCAGCCGTGTACGGCCACGCGGCCCTGCTTGCTATCCACTCCGAAGGTAAGTTTGTCCAGGCCGACGGTAGCAGCGAGCTGCGCCGCAAAGGCGTGTTGGATTACGCCTTCCTCAAACAGCGCGGAGCCCACGATCACCCGCCGGGCGCCCTGGTCGATCGCATGCTGCGCTCGCTCCAGCGAGCGGATCCCGCCCCCCACCTGGCATGGCAGGCGCGAGAGGATACGGGCGATCAGGCCGGCGTTGTCGCCAACTCCCATAGCCGCATCCAGATCGATGAGTTGGACCAGAGAATGACGCGCAAAGCGCTCGATCCAATATTCGAAATCGTCAAAGGCCAGCGCCTTCTTCTCCCCCTGCACCAGTTGCACGATCTTGCCGGACATCAGGTCGATGGAAGGAATGAGCATTGGCTGCAAGCCGCCTCTCAAATGTCTGCTGGCGCGAAAGCCGGGCCACGCGACTTTCATCCGCGTCAAAACTGCTCTGCCATTGGCTTCGCCGGCAAATCCGCTTGCTCAACCGACCTAGACCGGCCACCGCATGGCGATTCCCGCATCCTGGACGTGTCGTTTCAGATCGCCGATGGAGTGTATGCCGAAGTGAAATATCGATGCCGCAAGCGCCGCGTCGGCATGTCCTCGACGGAAGACTTCGATAAAGTGCTCCACCGAGCCTGCGCCGCCGGATGCGATCACTGGAATCGAGACCACCTGCTCGACGGCTAACGTGAGTTCGCAGTCGAAGCCCGCCCGCGTCCCATCGCGGTCCATGGAAGTAAAGAGGATCTCTCCAGCGCCCCGGCTCTCCGCCTCCCTGGCCCAGTCAAGCAGCAGCCGGCCCGTCGGCTTGTGGCCTCCGGAAACATAAACCTCGGCATCGCCACGAGCTTGATCGGAGCGTTTCGCGTCGATGGCCACTACCACCGCCTGCGATCCGAAGCGCTCCGCGATCTCGGTGATTAGCTTCGGATCGGCCACGGCCGCGGAGTTGATGGTAATCTTGTCCGCTCCCGCATCAAAGATTGCCGCCGCATCCTTCAGCGTGCGGATGCCTCCCCCCACCGTGAAAGGCACGAACAGCACGCGGGCCGTTCGCCGCACCGTGCCGACCAGCGTGCCGCGTCCCTCGTGGGTTGCACTGATGTCCAGCATCACGATCTCATCTGCCCCGCCTTCCGCGTGTGCGGCTGCCAGCTCCGCCGGGTCCCCGGCATCGCGTAGATTCAGGAATTGCACCCCCTTGACTACCCGCCCGCGGGTGCAATCCAGGCAAGCGATGATGCGTTTGGTCAACACCGGACTGTGACTCTGCTTGCGAACCCTGGCCCAGGACCTCTTCTATCAGGCCGCGTGCTCCAGCATGGCAAAATTGTCGAGCATCCGCAGACCGGCCTGGCTCGATTTTTCGGGATGAAACTGCACCCCGAACAGGTTCCCCCTCTCCACCGCTCCCGTGAACGGCGGCCCATACTCCGTGGTGGCCACGGTCGCATCCATCACGGGCACGCGGTAGGAATGCGTGTAATACACAAAGGCCCCCGAGGGCACGCCGGCCAGCAGCCGGGAAGGAGCGACCACTTCGATCTGATTCCATCCGACATGAGGCGACTTCACCCCACTGGGAAACTTCTCCACCCTGCCGTGAAAGGCCTCCAGGCCGGGCACGCCGGGAGCTTCCGTGCTGGCTTCAAACATCCACTGCATGCCCACGCATATTCCGAGAAACAACCCGCCTTCCTTGAGCGCTTCCCCAATGGCATCGCGCAAGCCGGTGTCGGTCAGATGTCGCGTGGCCGCGAAGTTGCCAACCCCAGGAACCACCAGGCGGCGTGAGCGGCGAACCAGATCCGGATCCTCCGTGATCACCGTCTCATGTCCAAGGTGCTCGAACGCCTTGCGCACCGACGCCAGGTTCCCGGCGTGATAATCGACGATGGCAATCCTTTTCACAGCAACCCCTTGGTGCTGGGCAGGGCCTTGGCAAGCTGCTTGTCGCGCGCGCACGCCACCCGCAACGCGCGCGCGAAAGCCTTGAACAGCGCCTCCACCTTGTGGTGATTGGAACGGCCATAGAGCACCTTCAGGTGCACATTCGCCCGAACGCCGCGCGCGAAGCCGTCAAAGAAATCGTGCACCAGCTCGGACTGAAGGTCCCCCACCAGCCGAGTCAGCACCTTGGTGTCGACGACCACCGCCGTCCGCCCGCTCAGATCGACCGCCGCCAGCCCTAGCGTTTCGTCCATCGGCATCAGAAAGTATCCCGCGCGGTTGATGCCCTTCTTGTTGCCCAGCGCGAGGCCAAACGCCTCCCCCAGCGCAATGCCCACGTCCTCCACGGTGTGGTGCTGGTCCACGTCGAGATCTCCGCGGCAGGTGAGCTTGAGATCGAAGCCGCCGTGACGGGTGAACAGCTCCAGCATGTGATCGAAGAAGCGAATGCCGGTGGAAATCGAATATTTCCCCGCACCTTCAATCGTGAGCGCAAGACGGATATCGGTTTCGGAGGTGCGCCGGTTTAGCTTCGCCTTCCTCATGCGCTCACCTTGTTCGTGATGCCGATTTCCGCCAGGGCCGCACGCAGAGCGGGCAGCAGTTGATCGGTGTGCTCGCGGAGTCCGACCGTGATCCGTACGCACCCCGCGCACCCTGGCTCTGAACTGCGGTCGCGAACCAGGATGCCCCGCCGCTCAAGCGCCGCGCAGAATTCCCGGCTGCGCGGCCCCACGCGCACCAGGACAAAATTTGCCTGGCTGGGCCAGTAACGCAGCCCAATCTCTTTGCAGAGCTCCTGCAAGCGCGCACGGCCTTCCCGCACCTGCGCGACATAGGAGCGCATGAATTCCTGATCCGCCAGCGCATCGCCCAAGCACGCCAGGGCCACACCGTTGACGTTGAACGGCGAGACGAAGCGCCGGATCACGTCAACCTGCCCCGAGGCGCCCACGATGGCGCCCACGCGCAGGCCGGCCAACCCGTACGCTTTCGAGAAGGTGCGCGTGATGAAGAGGTTTTCGAAATTCGCAAGCTGATCGAGAAGCGTTTCCCCGAAAAACTCGAAATAGGCCTCGTCCACGATTACTGCAGCATTGGGCGCAGCTCGCACAATCTGGACGAGGTCGCCTCGCGCCACCGTCGTGCCCGTCGGATTGTTGGGGTTGGCGATCGCAATCAGTCGCGTCTGCCCGTTGATCGCAGCCAGCACCCGCTCGGTGGGATAGGCGAGCTCCTCCTCGCATGGCACTTCAACGATCCGCGCACCCGCGCCCTGGATGTAGATGGGGTACATGGTGAAGGTGGGAGCAATCAGGATCGCCTCGTCGCCTTGGGCAAGATAGCTGTCCGCCAGAAGATGTAGCCCCTCGTCCACTCCGTTGGTCAGCAGAACCTGATTGGGAGCCACCCCCAGAAACTCCGCCACCAGGCGCTCTCCGCCTTCGCGCTCCGCGTAATGCGCGATATCGCTCCCGGTCATCTTCTTCAATCGCGCCAGGACTCGCGGCGAACAGCCGCCGGTATTCTCATTCAGGTCAAGATTCAGGCCACAGCGGCCGGCGGTCGGCGCATGATAGGCGCCGAGGGAACGGATGCACTCGCGCGGCTTAAGCACGGCTGCACCTCACGCGCACGGAATTCGCGTGCGCCACCAACCCCTCCGCTTCCGCCAGCGCTTCCACCACCGGCGCCAGGCGGCGGATTCCTTCGCTTGAAGCCTGCTGCACGGTGATGACCTTCAGGAAATCCAGCACGCTCAGCCCTCCACGGGAGCGCGCCGCGCCACCCGTCGGCAGGACATGATTCGGACCGGCGGCGTAATCCCCCAATGCCTGGGCCGAGTAGTCACCCAGGAAGATCGACCCTGCATTTTGCACGTCTCCCAGCTGCGCCTCGGCAACCGTGATGTGCTCGGGCGCTATCGCGTTGGCAACCTCGACGGACTCCGCGGGGGATTCAGTCACAAAGATCAGCCCATTCTTCGCCAGCGACTTTGCGGCTACCGC
>DATHDM010000159.1:0-4976 GCA_035319065.1 Terriglobales bacterium | reverse complement strand
GCCTGAGTTCGCCGTGAGCCGGCGTTCCGTGAGAGGCTTGTGCCGGACTGAGCGCGCTACGAACCAGCCCACGCCTAATCCAGCGATCACCAGAATCGCCGCCGAGGCGATGACCTGCCACTTGCGGATCACCCGGCCCTTGGGCGCCGCGATCGCGGGAACTGGACCGTTGACCGGATAGATGAAGCGATAGCCGCGCCGCGCCATGGTCTCGATGAAGACCGGCTTATCGGCCGAGTCGCCCAGCGCATCCCGCAGGCGCTTGATGGCCGCGTTCAGGCTGTGATCGAAATCGACAAAGGTGTCCTGCGGCCACAGGCGCTGGCGCAGTTCCTCGCGGGTAACCACTTCTCCGGGCCGGTCGAGCAGGGCCAGCAGGATCTCCAGCGGCTGCTGCTGCAGCTTGATGCGGACGCCGCTCTTCCGCAACTCTCCCGCCCGCGCATCGACCTCGAATTGCCCAAAGCGGATGATGCGGAGTTGAGCCACCTCGGCCATCCTCGCCCCCGTAGCCGAGAGTCTAGCACCGATTCTCAGCCTCGCACTTCTTGTAACTCCTCCTCGTAACCGACTGCGAAGACGCTGCTTAGCTTGTCATCGACATTTCACCCTCGCGTTACCCGGCCTGCATTGAGGCACCCGGTCAGGCAGGGCATTTCGGGACAGGAGTCACGCCATGTCCCGAACCTGCCTGGCTATCCTCGCTTACGCGGCTGCGCTCGTGGCCCTGGGGACGATGCCTGAGCTCGCATGCCAGTCGCAAACCGATATCCCGGCGATCACGGTGATGGTCTATAACCGGTCGCCATTGTCTCCGGGAGTGATCCGGGCCGGCCAACAGACTGCCGCCCACATTCTGCGCGAAGCCGGAGTTGAATCGTTGTGGGTGGACTGCCTCGCGGCGGGCGAAACGTTTCAGCAGGATTGCAGGAAGACGCCGGGACCCACCCGCCTGGTGGTGACCATCGTCCCCCGCTGGCCTGGCCCCTTCGCCGACAGCGATACCCTTGGCTTGGCGGCGCAGAACGAGGGAGGCGCCGGGGCTTACTGTTATGTCTTCGCGGAGAAGCTTCAGGACCTGGTACGCGAGAGCCGCATCGACAGCTCAGTCCTGCTTGGACATGCCATCGCCCATGAGTTGGGACATCTGCTGGAAGGCAGCCACTCGCATGCGGCCGAGGGCATCATGGCGGCGCGCTGGGATGCCGTGCAGATCAACAAGGCCAGCCGCGGAGCGCTGAGATTCACCCCGCGCGACCAGCTCATCATCCAGCGCAGGCTGTCGCCAGCCTCGGGATCGGCGCCGCCGGCGGCGGACCTCAGCGGCCAGAACCGGCGGAATGATCCCCGGTAGCCCCTGGCGCCTCGGGTTCGTGCCCCGCGATCCCTTCCACTATGACTAGCTGCCCAGGCTAGCCATCCCGCTTAGGTCCTCTGGAGAATTGCTTCGGCGATCAACGGAGTTGTAGATTCGCGGCCAAATACAGTGTTTCCGCAACCCGCATGGTCCGGAAAACAGAAGGAGGATTTCAAATGCGAAAGGTCGCTTCCGCCACGATCCTGTTGCTCCTCGTGGTTGCCTGTTCGTCGTTCGTTATGGCCCAAGGCATCAACGATGTGTACTGGGTCAACTACTTCTCCAACCGCCTTAACAGTGTGAACCCGGGTGTGGTTTCCGATGTTGCCAGATTGGACCAGACGGTCCGCATCATCAACCCGGGCGAACAGGGCACGCCCCTTTCTGCTCACCATGGCACAGTCTGCGCCGACATTTATGTGTTCGACAGCAACCAGGAAATGAGCGAGTGCTGCTCCTGCCCCATTACCGCCAACGGACTCCTGATCCTGTCGGTGAATCGTGACCTCACCGACAATCCGCTGACCGGCTGGCCGCCTCCGAGCGATGGCGTGATCAAGATCGTCTCCGACAACCAGGCGAACTGCGATCCCACCAGCCCGGTTCCCACTCCGGATATTCGCGCCTGGGCAACTCACCTGCAGGCGCCCAGCTACAACTATCTGGTGACCACGGAAGAAGAGTTCCCCGTCGCTGCTCTGCAGCAGGATGAACTCTCGTTCCTGGGCCAGGCCTGCTCGTTTGTGCAGTTCCTGGGTAGCGGCAAGGGCGTCTGCTCTTGCGGCAATGAAGCGCCTTAATTCAAGGCAGCTAGTCCTCCTTGAACGTTCGACCGTGCCTGGTCCGAAAGCCGCCCAACTCGGGCGGCTTTCTTGTTTGCGCGCGAGGTTGTTCCCGCCGGCGCCCACGCAGGCCAGACTGGCCGCAGATCCAGCAACCGCACAGACAAGATGGCTACCCACCCCGCGCTTTGCTTAGGATGGGGCACCCCGCGCCTGATCAATTTTGGGGACGGCTCAATTCACCCGAAATGGGAGAAATACATGCTGAATGACTGGAAGCTGACACACGATTCGGAGTTAGTTGGAGACGAGAACTGTCACTTCTGCCAGTTTTTGCGACGCGTCATTTCCCGGTAGTTTTTCCGCATATGTTTTCAATCGCAAGCAGGAGCATTGCAGTGCGGCAAGGATGCCAGGTCTCGCTGATTCTGCTCGCAGTCGCTCCCCTGGCATGCACGGCCTCGCTAGCGCAAGATGTGCGCTTGAACTACATGCCTGGCACGGACTCTTCCAAGTCCCCACCCAAATAGAAACAGGCACCCGGATTCAGCATGACTGCGAAAGGGGAAATCGCTATGCGAAAGAGTTGGATTACCTTCATCTCGTCTCTACTCTTGCCGATCGCATGCTTCACCGCTCTGGCCCCCGGTCAAAATCCGGGATTGCAACAGAAAGTCGCTGAGGTCAAGGAGGCCTCTGCCAGGAACAAGCAGGCTCTGGCGCAATACACCTGGGTCGAGCAAGTCACGATTAGCCTGAAAGGCGAGCAGAAGAAGCAGGAACACTTCCAGGTGCGCCTCGGCCCCGATGGCAAGCCGCAGAAGACTTCACTTGATCCACCCCAGCAACCGTCTGCTGCCAGTGGTGGTGGCAGGCGCCAAGGCCGCCTGAAGGAGCACGTGGGCACGCGCAGTGAGGGCCGAGGGAGTAAGCGCATAGAATATGCCGTACCCACCCCGCAATATTAGCCGGCTGGTCGAGATCGGCGACCAGGCGATACCGATCCGCGGCGCGAAGTTATTTCTATCCGTTGGCAACACGCTCGTATCCAGTCCTACGGCCAACAACGCTGGGGAAGGATTGCTTACCGGAGGCTTGTCAATGATCTGCAGGTCGTAACGCAGTCCCAGGTTCAGTGTGAGATTGGACCGGATCCGCCACTGGTCCTCCACGAAACTGGCAACGCTTGTGAAATTAGGATGAGTTACCACGCCGTGCTCTCCGAATCCTGAAAAAGCCTGCGTATAGTCGTCAACTGGGAGCGGCCGCGGCTGTCCGCTCAAGTTGCGACCAAAGCTTTCCAGGCTGCCGAAGTCGTAACTTCCTGAAAAATTTTGTGCGAAGTAGAATCGGATCCGATCAACGAGTACGTCTTCCCCCAACTTTACCGCGTGCGCACCAACGTCATGATGCAAAGTGTCTGAGCACTGAAACTGGCGAACTGGGCTTTCCTGCGGTGCTCCCCGGCTGCGCCCGATGGTCAACACTCCCTGCCCGCTCTCAAAGATGTTGGCCTCTGCATTGATTCCAACAGGATAAAAGCCGCCTGTTTCGTGCATATAACCGAACCTAGCAATATTGACGGTACGGCTGGAGATCGCAGAAGTGAGCGAAACCGCTCCGGTCCCCACCCTTGTGGGATTGGACTCTGTATGTTCGAACGCATTCTGCGGATCGACGTCAAGCGCGCCGCCCCCCGCGAATCGCTGCATGTCCCAAAGCGTCGTCAATCTGTGTTTTTCAGAAAGCTGCCAGTCGATCTTGCCCAAATAATCATTCTGACTGATTGGCCACACCCAGGAGCCTGCGCGCGGGTTCAAGTAGTCGAGGGCGACTTGCTGGAAACCTGCGATGACCGGATCAGGGGAGAGCTGGAAACCAGCCGGCAGATTCAAGAAGACAGTATTGGGGAGATTGCTTCGCAAGCCTTCGTAATTTACAAAAAAGAACAGCCGATCCCGGCGAATCGGCCCGCCCAGTGTGCCGCCGAACTGGTTAAAGTGAAATGGACTCTTCGGCAAATCGTGGAGCTTGTTAACAGGATCGTTGGCGTTCATGGACTTGTCGCGATAAAACCAGAAAGCCGATCCGTGAAACTCGTTGCTTCCCGATTTCGTGACGGTATTGATCACGCCCCCGCCAGCGCGGCCGAATTCGGCCGAATACGCATTGGAGTTGACCTGAAATTCTCGCACTGCGCCCGGCACTTTGCCAATCCGTGGATCTTCGGCAAGGACGAGCTCGCAAGCGCGCATCGCCGCCTCCTCGAAGTCCGGGGCGTCGGTCGGAAGGACCTGCCAGCCGGTCACTTTCTTCCGGAGAACCTGAATGGATCGCATATTCGGGAACTCCCGGCGCAGGCTGTCATGGTGCTCTTCGGTCGTGGCAAGCCACACTCCGTTATCTGCGGTGTTCTTGGTCTTGTCGCGCAAGATGAGGACGATTTTGTCCCCAATATAAACGGCAAGGCAGCCGAACATCGGGCGTGTCCAGGCCGAGATCGTCGAGAGGGCATCGAGCACGAACTCGTGCGGAATGGGCTTGCGCTGTTTGATGACGAGGGGCCCGTCGAGTAGCTGACCGCGCGTCTTGCGATGAGGTTTCGGCATCGGACTCCCAGTAGAATAGCTGGTTTCAACAAGGGCGAAAAGCAGCTGGGAAATGTGCGGATGCCGTTTTGACCCTCCGAGGGAAAAAGCCTCTTCTGACGCTCGCAGCGCTCGCTGCCTCCTCAAGGTCGGGGGAGTGGCCACGCAGAATCCGCGACCTGCCACGAAACAAAAGCCGCCAAATGTCAAGCCGAGGAGCAAGTCAAGGGGCCAAGCGTAATGCTCTTG
>DATHDM010000158.1:0-10719 GCA_035319065.1 Terriglobales bacterium | reverse complement strand
GCGCATCCTGGGCACATTTTCGCCCCTGGCGTTCTTGCCGCAGGCTGCGATCCGCGAGCCGTTGACTGTCACCTGGGGCCAATTGGTGGCCATCGGCGCCATCGTGCTGATCTCCCTGATCAACTACATCGGCGTGAAGCGGGCGGGAGAGTTTCAGTTGTTTTTTACGATGCTGAAGGTGGCCATCATCCTTGGCATCGTGGCCGCAGGATTCACCTATTCCCGAGGGACGTGGTCCAACTTTGCGACTACGTATCCGCAGGCGGTGGGAGGTTTCGCCGGATTTATGACGGCACTGATTGCGGCGCTGTGGGCGTACGACGGCTGGAACCTGGTGACCACGGTCTCGGCAGAGATGCGCGATCCGCAGCGCAGCCTGCCGATCGCACTGATCTTTGGGGTGGCTGCGGTGGCGGTGCTGTACATGCTGGTGAATGGGGCGGTGCAGTTTGTGATGCCTGCGGAAGCGATCGCGTCGTCGCCGCGTCCGGCGTCGGAGGCGATGGCGCGGGTGGCGGGATCGCTGGGCGCGGGCGTGGTGTCGGCGGGCATGGCGCTTTCCATGCTGGTGACGCTGAATGGCAGCGCGCTAACCGGGGCGCGCATTCCCTTCGCGCTGGCACGAGATGGCTACTTTTTTCCGGCGATCGCGCGCATTCACCCGCGCTTCCACACGCCTTCGACGGCGATCGTCGTACAGGCGGCATTGGCATCGCTGCTGGTGCTGTTCGCGGGAAACTTCCAGCAACTGTTCTCGCTGACCCTGTTTGCGGAGTGGCTGTTCTACATGCTGGCGGCCGCCTCGGTGTTTTTGTTCCGGGTGCGCGAGCCCAACGCCAACCGGCCGTACCGGACGTGGGGATATCCGGTGGTGCCGGCGCTGTTCATCGTGGCGTCGGCGGTGCTGCTCTACTACTCTTTCATGGCCAATTGGAGGAACTCGCTGGTGGGTGTGATGGTGATCCTGGCGGGGATTCCAGTCTTCTACCGCTTTTCCTCCAAACGTGCTAGCCAATCGAGCTAATCCGGTGACTGCGGCGGTTCGCGGCGGTTAATCGGGGAGGGGACTTCCGGTTGCGCAGGCGCGGCTCTTCGCATAAGCTTCAGGTTCCGAGTATCGCCACTTCGGGAGAGAGAATGTCGATTAAACCCAAGAATGAACAGCGGCGCACCAAGCGCATTTCCGCCAATGTTCCGGTTTCGGTGAAGAAGCTGGACGATGGCGCACAGGAACTGACGGGCCAGACCCGCGATGTGAGCATGAGCATGCGCGGGGTATTCATGTATTTGAGCAATCGTGTGGCAGAGGGTTCGGAACTGGAACTGGTATTTCCCATGCCGCGGGGCGTCTCCCCGGCCGAAGACACGTGGGTGCGGTGCAAGGCTCGCGTCCTGCGGGTGGAGAAAGAAGAAAACGGAAACCGTTTCGGGGTGGCAGCTGTGATCGAGACCTACGAGAATCTGGCCGACAGCGTGGCTCACCCGGCGTAGCAACTTTCAACACCGGGCTGAACAATACCTGAACGTTCGCAAGCTTCATCCGTGGAAGGAGGGGGCTATGCACGTGATTGCTATTTCCACCCGGCAGAGCAACCCATTCCCGTTCTTGCTGACCTGGTTCATCCTCACTGGTATAGGGCTTGCGCAAACCGCACCTGTGATCTCTCCGCCGCTCACCCTTCGCGCGGGGACGATCTTGACGGTTCGCATCAATCAACCGCTCTCGTCCGACCGCAATCAGACCGGCGATATTTTCTCCGGCAGTCTCGTGCAACCCGTAATTGTGCAGGGCATCGTAGTCGCGAAACACGGCCAGACGGTGGGCGGTCAGGTGGTAGAGGCGAAGAAGGCGGGGTTGGTGTCCGGCGTTTCACGCCTGGGAATCACGCTAACCAGCCTGACTCTGGTGGATGGACAAAACGTGCCCATCCAGTCGCAGTTGCTGGTTCACAAGGGTCCTAGCTCGACGGGACGGGATGTGGCCGCTGTGGCCGGTACCACCGCGCTGGGTGCAGCCATCGGTGCAGGGGCAGGCTGGGGCACGGGTGCGGCAATCGGTGCGGGAGCCGGCGCAGCGGCGGGCACCCTTGGCGTATTGCTGACCCGGGGCTATCCCTCGGTTATCTATCCCGAGACGCTGCTAACGTTCCAAGTAACTGCCCCGGTAAGCATTGAAACGAACTCGGCGCCGGAGGCATTTCGTTTCGTGGACCCGGCAGTGGATTATCCGCAGGCGCAAACCCAGCCTGAGCCGGCTCCTCCAGCTGCGGCCCCGCCTCTGCCAACATACCCACCACCGGCTTATCCTCCGCCAGCCTATCCCTACCCCTCCTTCGTGTACTACGCGCCCCCCTACTACCCCTACTACTACCCGTATTACGGATATCCCTATCTTTACGGACCTTCGTTTAGCTTCTTCTTCGGCTATCCGGGTTACTACGGATATCACGGCTACTACGGCTATCGGAGTTACTACGGGTATGGGTACGCCCACGGCTACGCTACCTACCGTGGCGGCATGATCACTTACAACTCACACCGTGGGGGCTCACATGGTGGAGGGCACCACTAAAACGAGCGGCGAGCTTTAGTTCGATTGCCGCATAGTTCGCAAATCGGTAAGATTCCGGCCAGTGATTACTCCCTCCCAACTCATCGGCCATACCCTCTCGCACTACCGCATTGTCGAGAAGCTTGGAGGCGGTGGGATGGGCGTCGTCTATAAGGCTGAGGACATCGAGCTGGGCCGCTTTGTCGCTCTGAAGTTCCTGCCGGAAGACCTGGCGCAAGACCCGCAGGCGCTGGAACGTTTTCGTCGTGAGGCGCGGGCTGCCTCTGCACTGAACCACCCGAATATTTGCACCATCCACGAGATTAGTAGGGCCGAAGATCACCCCTTCATCGTTATGGAGTATCTGGATGGCATGACGCTGAAGCACATGATTGGGAATCGCCCGCTGGATCTGGAAACGCTTCTCTCGGTAGCGATTGAGATTGCCGATGCCCTCGATGCCGCACATTCGGAAGGCATCATCCATCGCGATATCAAGCCAGCGAATATCTTCGTCACAAAACGGGGACATGCCAAGATCTTGGATTTCGGTCTGGCCAAGGTGAAGCCCGTGAGCAGCCGGTTGATGGAACCGGCGGGGGTGTCGGCCCAGCCGACCGCGCTCAGCGAAGAGCACCTGACGAGTCCGGGCTCGGCGTTGGGTACGGTCGCCTATATGTCACCCGAGCAGGCCCTGGGGAAGGAGCTTGATGCCCGCACGGACCTGTTTTCCTTTGGGGCAGTGCTGTACGAAATGAGCACCGGGGCACTTCCGTTTCGCGGGGATACATCGGCTGCCATTTTCAATTCCATCCTCAACAAAGAACCTGCTCCGGCCGTACGTTTAAACCCTGACCTTCCGTCAGAATTGGAAGGGATCATCGACAAGGCACTGCAGAAGGACCGCGACGTCCGGTATCAGCACGCTTCCGAGATGAGAGCCGACCTCACACGGGTAAAGCGAGTTTCAAGTTCCACGCAGCTTCGAGTTCGCGAGAGCGTTCCTACCGCTTCAAGGCCCATTGGGAAATATGTGATGCCAGCGCTGGGCGCCATCATGATTGTGGCCCTGATTGCGCTCGCCTGGTGGAAAGTGCCGCACCGTGTGCCCGGGGCCAGGTCCGGGAGCTCGAAAGCGATTGCCGTCCTGCCTTTTCAGAATGTTAGCTCCGACAAGGAGATCGACTATCTCCGCCTTGCGTTACCGGATGAAATCGCCACCGCGTTGAGTTACATGCGTTCGCTTTCCATCCGGCCCTTTGCTACGACGAGCAAATACACTGATCCCCACCTGGACCTGCAGCAGGTCGGTCGAGAGATGCGAGTAGCCGACATCGTAACTGGCCACTACTTGAGGGAAGGTGACCAGCTGCAAATCACTCTGGAAGCGGTAGAGGTGGAGAACAACCGCATCCTGTGGCAGGACACGCTAAGCATCGGGACAAAAAATATGGTGGCGATGCGTGGCCAAATTGCGGCCAAGGTTCGGCAGGGTTTGGTGCCATTGTTGGGTGTTTCCATGGATTCGGCGGAGGCGGGAACCCGTCCCAAGAATGAAGAAGCGTACGACTTGTATCTCCGAAGCATCGCCGTTGCTCACGACGTGGGCCCCAACAAAGAAGCTATTGCCATGCTGGAGCGAGCGGTGGGCATGGATCCCAACTACGCACCAGCATGGGCAGCGTTGGCCCATCGTTATTACTTCGATGCGCTTTACTCCACCGGGGGGAAACAGATGTTTCAGCGCTTTGCATCGGCAAACGAACGGGCGCTGGCTCTTGATCCCAATTTGATCGAGGCGACTTGGCAAATGACCGCCTACCGAGCGGAGCTCGGGGATCTAGGCAAGGCTTATCAGGAGGCGGAAGATCTGGTCCGGCATCGGCCGGAAAGCGGCTTTGCGCACTTCACGCTGGCTTATGTTCTACGCTACGCCAGCTTGCTCGAAGAGTCCGAACAAGAGTGCGAAACCGCCTTGAGATTGGATCCCGGAAACTATCAGTTCCGCTCATGCGCCATGTCTTTTGTGCAGTTAGGCAAAATCGATCGAGCGCAAGACTTTGTGCGCCTCGATGCTGGTTCGGAATGGGCCTCCTTTATGACAGCGATGAACTTTCTGCGCGAAGACAATATCAACGGAGCGCGGGAGAGCGTCCAACGCTTACCAGGTGGTAATCTTTATCGGCGGGAGCTGCTTGAAGCCTGCCTGCAGGCTCGCCCAGCATCCGAATTGGACACCATCGCACAGGAAACCGAGCGCGACGTGTTATCTAGAGTGGATTCCGAGCCACGATACAGCCTGGCTGGAATTCTTGTATTCTGCGGAAGAAAGAAAAATGCAGTACGATTGCTCCAAAGCGCCATCAATCAGAACTACTGCGCCTATCAAGCACTGCGCTCAGATCCGTTGTTTGCGAAGCTGCGTGGCGATCCTGATTTTGAAGCGTTACTTGTCAGCGCCAAGCAGTGTCAGGACCGCTTCCTGGCTGAGCGGGGCAGGCACCCATAGCAAGGCTGGGGTGGAAGACTTGGACCTTAAGAACTAGGCTGCCGCCCGGATCTGCTTTACCCGTTCGTACACCTCGACATACTTTTTCGCCGAAGCGGTCCAGGAAAAATCCCTGGCCATGCCATTGCGCATGAGCGTTTGCCAAACAGCAGGATCGCGGTAGGCAGCCATGGCCTGCTTCAAGGTGGCCAGCAGGGCGTCACCGGTGTACTCGGTGAATTTGAAGCCGGTGCCCTTGGCGGTTTTCGGATCCCAGGACTCCACGGTGTCGTCGAGCCCGCCGGTGGCGCGCACGATGGGCACGGTTCCGTACTTGAGAGCGTAGAGCTGGTTCAAGCCGGAGGGCTCGTACTTCGACGGCATCAGGAACATATCAGCGCCGGCCTGGATCTTGTGCGCGAGGGGCTCGTCGTAGGCGACTTTCACGGCGATCTTTTGCGGGTACTGCTTATTGAGCCGGCGGAAAAGATCTTCGTAGTGCTTGTCGCCGGTGCCGAGTACGGCGAGGAGCATCTCTTCGCGCGCCAGGCGGTCGGCGATCTGCGAAATGAGGTCGAAGCCCTTCTGGGCGGCGAATCGCGCCACGATTCCAATGAGCGGGCGGCGGGCGTCGGCAGTGTCCAGACCGAAGACCGCCAGCAGGTCCTTCTTGCACTCAGCTTTGCCGCTCAGATCGCGGGCGGAGTAATGGCGGGCGACGTAGTTGTCCTTTTCCGGGTTCCACTGGTTGTAGTCCACGCCGTTCAGGATGCCGGTGACGGTGGCGGCACGACCCTTCAGCACTCCTTCCAGCCCGAAGCCGAATTCTGCGGTCTGGATTTCCTGGCTGTAGCGTTTGCTGACGGCGGTGATGAAGTCGGAAAAGACCAAGGCGCCCTTGAGAAAGCTCACCTTGCCAAAGAACTCCATCTTGCCGATGGTGAGCAGGTCCCAGGGAAGCATGAGCAACGGCAGAATGTCGGAGGGAAACAGCCCTTGGTAGCCGATGTTGTGAATGGTGAACACGACCGGCACCTGGCGGAACGAGGGGTCCTCGTCGTAGACGCTGCGCAGAAGGACGGGGATCAGAGCCGATTGCCAGTCGTGGCAATGGAAGACCTGGGGCACACCCAGGATCTTGGAGGCTTCCAAGACCGCACGGCAGTAGAGCGCGAAGCGCTCGGCGTTGTCGCGATAGTCGCCCAGGGAGGTTCCATAGAGGGCATCGCGCTCGAAGTAAGGCGGATAATCGATAAAATACAATTGGACGCCATTTCGCGAACCGCCATCGAGGATGGAACAGAAGCGGTATTTATCATCGAAGGGGATGGTAAGGCTGGAGATGACTCTCCTTGCATCCGGGGGGAGCTGGGTTTGCTTGTAGCGGGGGAGGTAGACCGTCACCTGGTGCCCCAGCTCCACCAAGGCAGCGGGGAGGGCTCCCACCACATCAGCCAGACCCCCGGTCTTGGCGAAGGGGACGCACTCAGACGCCGCAAACACAATTCGCATGCAGGGAAATACCTTTCACTGAGAGATGGAAAGATGCCGGCGCTGGCTCAGGGTTAGAGAGTCTGGTAGCGAGCATTCGGAAGGTGAGTCTAAATGTCCAACGGAAAGAGGGTCAACGGTGGGGCGGTCACGCAAGCCACAGCGATGGCGCTGCGGCGTAACGGCAGCGGCAACGGCAGCGGGAAGACCTCGCGCAAACCTAAACTCGGGCAGCACTTTCTGTCTGACCCGCGGGCCGCACTAAGGATCGTGGAAGCTCTAGGGGATATATCGCAGGCGATCGTGGTGGAGATCGGCCCCGGCGGCGGAGCGCTGACGGATCTGCTGGCGGAGCGCGCGGGGCACCTGATTGCAATTGAGCTGGACCGCGTGCTGGCGGCGCAGTTGCGGCTGCGTTACAGCCGCTTCCCCAACGTGGAGATCCTGGAGGGCGACTTCCTGAAGCTGGAGTTCCCGACGGTGCTGGGACATCGTCCCGGGCTGCTTACCGACCGTTCGCCGCACACGCATCTCTCCACGGCACGGGTTGTGGGCAACATTCCCTACTACATCACCTCCGACATTCTGCTGCGGCTGTTCGAGTTTCACGACCGGGTGGACACGGTGGTGATCATGCTGCAGAAAGAGGTCGCGGATCGGGTGGTTGCGCGCCCGGGTGGACGGGAGTACGGCCTGCTGTCTGCGACGTCGCAGCTCTACGCCGGCGTGGAGAAGCTGTTCACGCTGTCGCCGGCGGCCTTCTCGCCGCCGCCCAAGGTGCACTCGGTGGTGCTGCGGCTGGTGATGGCGCCGCAGTTCCAGGCGCTGGGGGTGGAGGAGGAGGGCTTCATCGACTTCCTGAAACTCTCGTTCGGCAAGAAGCGGAAGACGCTGGCGAACAACCTGAAGGAGCGCTACGCGGGCGAGGCGATTCGCGCGGCGCTGAAGCAGGCGGGCGCGCGCAGCGACGTGCGCGCCGAGGCGCTCTCGCTGGGGAAGATGGCGGCTTTGTATCGGGCGCTGGCGGCGCCGGTAGCAGCTGGATAGGGGGCGGCTGGTGTGCGGAGCAAAAAGAAACCGCCGGATGCCCGGCGGCTTCTTGACCCGCTTACCTGACTAACGATAGTGCGAATGGCCCAAGATCGAGGATTCCTTAACGGCCGACGTTCAGCTTCCGTTAAGCCGGGCCGTTGCCGCAAGAGCAAACGCCCTTGCCGCTGCCCAGGAACTGCACAAACGAGCAGGCCTGGCCCAGGAACGAGAGTTCATCCTGCTGCAGAGCAGCGCCAGCGAACTCTTCTTCCGTGGTTACCAGATAGCTGCCATTAGGTGACTGCAGGTGGGTCGCCCACGCGCGGAGATCCGGAGTGGGAACCGGGCTGGTGGGATCGCAGTTCGCCTGGTTGTCGGAGACGATCTTGATCACGCCATCGTTCGGAGGCGGCCAGCCGGTCAGCGGATTGCTGGTCAGGTCATAGTTGACCGACAGGATCAACAGCCCGTTGGCGGTAATGGGGCAGGAGCAGCACTCGCTCATTTCCTGGTTGCTGTCAAACACATAAATGTCGGCGCAGACTGTGCCATGGTGAGCAGAAAGGGGCGTGCCCTGCTCGCCGGGGTTGATGATGCGGACCGTCTGGTCCAATCTGGCAACATCGGAGACGACCGTCATGTTCACGCTGTTAAGACGGTTGGAGAAGTAGTTGACCTGGTACACGTCGCTGATGCCCTGCGCGAAAACCATACACGTGCCGGCGAGAGCGATCAGCAGAAGGGCCGCGACAAAACTCGCTTTGCGCATTGCGGAAGATCCTCCTTGCGAGAAATTTAGCCATGCGGGGGAATAGCAAGGTTGCCCGGAGGGTACAACGACGGGCTTGGGCCGATCTACTCCGCAAAGGAGTTAGTCGGGGCGACTAACCGAAATGTGGCTGGCGCGGCTGAAGGCGTGCCCTGTCAAAGCTGCAAGGCGAGCGTATAATCGTTTCGCCATCTGTTTGCCGGGAGATGAACCATGTCCACGTTCATCCGCCCACCCGCCGTGGCCGGGCAGTTCTATCCCGGCAAGCGGGAAACCCTGCTCCGCGACCTCAGCAGCTACACCCGCGTCGAGGGAGAGAAAATCCGCGCCATCGGATGCGTGGTTCCGCATGCGGGATACATGTACTCCGGGCACGTGGCGGGAGCGGTGTACGGCAGGCTGGAGCTGCCGGCGCGCTTCATTATTCTTTGTCCCAATCACACCGGTTACGGCGAGCCTCTGGCTATCGTTCCCGAGGGTTGTTATCAGACGCCGTTGGGCGAAGTGCCGATTGACTCAGAGCTGGCAAGGGAGCTGATGTCCCGCGACCCTCTGCTCAGCGAGGATTACGATGCGCAGCGGCACGAGCACGCGCTGGAGGTGCAGCTTCCCTTCCTGCAAAGCCTGCTCTCAAGCTTCACGTTTGCTCCCATCACGGTGGCGGTGACCCGATGGGAGTACCTGGAGCAACTAGGAGTAGCGATGGCGGAGGCTGTGGCGGCGCGGAAGGACCGGGTGATGATCATCGCCTCCAGCGACATGAATCACTACGAGACCGATTCGAGCACGCGGGTGAAGGACCGGCTGGCCATCGACCGGGTGCTGGCGCTCGATGCTAGGGGCCTCTATGAGGAGGTCATCAACCATCAGATCAGCATGTGCGGATTCGGCCCCGCAACGGCAATGCTTACGGCGGCGAAGCGGCTGGGGGCAAAGAAGGCGGAGCTAGTCAAGTACGCCACCAGCGGCGACATCTCAGGCGATCGCAAGAGGGTAGTGGGGTACGCAGGAATCGCGGTAAGTTGAAGACGGGCGTCTGATTGCGGTAGAGCGCCCTATTTTGTCCTGCCGCTGGAGTGCGTGCCCGAGGAGTGCATGGACCCGGCGGGGTGCGTGGCTGAGCCGATAGAATGCATCGCTGAGCCGGACGTTGAACCCGAGTAGCTTCTGGCCCCGTAGGCTGGCGACATCCCAGTGTTGGGGCGCGACACGATTGTGCCCTCCATCCGTGGAGCCCTGCCGTTCGCCGAGGACGCCTGCAGCGGCTGGGCAGGCGCGACCAGTCGCCCCCCTGCGGAGGTCGAAACCCACGCTCCGGTAGCCAAGGAGATGGTACCGTTGCGTCCCGGTTGCGCGATCTGTTCGATGCTGTCCTGGGTCACCACCTGAGGAATGCGGGCGTTTGGATTGGCTCGGCCCGGGGCGAATGAGTTTACGGGGACACTCCTGACGATGGTGGCGCCCGGAGGCGGCGGTACCGCCGGGGGAACGGGACGCACCCAATTCGGCGGCGGATTGACGACGACCGGAGTTGGCTGCCAGCCGTTGAAGTAACCCGGGCGCCAGCACCAGCCGTAGTTGCCCACCCACACCCAGTTGCCGAAGCGGTACGGCGCCCATCCCCACGGGTACCCCGAAACAAAGGTGTAGCCGAAGCCCGGGTAGAACGCCCAAGCTCCATAGGCAAACGGGTCCCAGTAGGCGCTCACACCGAAGGGCCGCCACAGACTGCCGTAGCCCGGCACGGTGGACCACGTGCCGTAGTAGCTCAGATCACTCCAGCCATATTGGTAGGAAGAGGAATTGTAGTTGGATGAGCGGTCATTGTACTGGGCCTCGTAGCGGATTCGTTCGTTGTCCCATCCGTCGGTGATTTCGGGGGTGACTTCCTTTGCCAGAGCGAGCCTGGCGGGACCGGTGAGGTCAAGCGTGAGGCTCTGGCCCTTGTGCACCCAGGCAATCTCGCTGTCGTTGCTGATGGGCAGCTCGCCGCTGAACACGGCAAATTCCGCGCGGCGATTGTCCAGAGAAATGCGGAAGTGAACCGACTGGTCCAGCTTGAGGCGGCGGCCGGCGAAGAGCAGCGTGAACTCCTGGCTTCCCTTACGAAGGTAGTTGACGTAGGCGATGCCCTCGTCGAGCGTGACCTCATCGAGCAGGGTTCCGGAATCCTGGAGGCTGAGCTGGTCGAAGCTGGCCTGGGAGTTCTCCACCAGGCGCAAGGTGCTGCCGTTTTCGAATTCCACCTCCACGCGGCCGTCGGCGCCGGTTTGCAGGCGCACACCCTGGATCACGGGGAGATTGAGAATGGCTTTTTCGAAGCCGTTGCCGGCGTTGCGGTCGATCTGGACGTCGCCTTCAACGTAGCTCAGGCGTACGAAACGGACA
>DATHDM010000157.1:0-5171 GCA_035319065.1 Terriglobales bacterium | reverse complement strand
CTTGCAATCCTTCAAGTCGTCGAGGTCATCCGTGTCGATGCCAAAGCCGTTGAGATCGGAGAGCACGGGGGGAGTTGAGAAGCGCTGGATGACGAGGTAGTTGGGAAGCGACTTGAGCTTGTCGAGATCGGTGGCCAACTGGACGTACGCGCTGGGCTGGGCCTTGATGAATACGGCGCCGAAGACGAAGACCTGGGATGGCTTGGGGGATTCAAGTACCTTGGCAACTGCTTTGCCTTGATCGATTGCGGCGATCTCCGCGTCTTTCAACCCGATGTTCTGCCGAAAAAAGGTCTGCAGTTTGTCCGCGCTTTGGGGATAGGCGGAGGCTGCAAGGAGCACCAGCAGGATGGACGAGCGCGCGCAATGAGTGACAGCGCGCCGCGTGCTGCGAGTCGCGCATCCCGGCAGACGACTTCCGCGCATCAGGAACCTCTTTGCGACGAGAGTCGCGGAAATGGAGTAAGAGCTTCGGCCGCGGTCCGCTTTTTCACTTGGCGCTCTTGGTGTCGGCATGCAAGAACTGCTCTGGAGCGTTCTTGGGCGCGGTAAACGGAGTGGCGGATTTCGGATCCGAGCTGAACTTGGAGAAGGTGGATGGGTTTTCCCGGAAATGATTCTCCAGGGTGCGAATCCGCGTGTTGTCGGCGGGATGGTCGGAAAGAAGTTGGGGCAGTTGCGCAATGTTGGCATTCTGAAAGTCCTGGAACAGCCAAATCAGGCCCCAGGGGTTGTAGCCGGCCTGGGCGCAGATGTCGGAGCCGGTCACGTCGGCTTTCGATTCGGCATCGCGGGAGTAGCCCAGTGAGTGCAGCTTGCCGACCAGGGCGATAGCGAGAATGTGGGCGCGGGTTGGCCCCAGCAGGATGGCCGCCTCTATCTCGTGTCTCTCAATTTTCTTCTCCTTCTCCATCAGCGTGATGCTGTCGCGATGAATGGTGTGGGAGACCTCGTGACACAGAGTTCCGGCGAGCTGCTCGGTGTTCTTCACAAAATACAAGAGCGAATCGACGACATAGACGTTGCCTCCCGGAGTGGCGAAGGCATTGGGCTGGGTCTCGTGCACCAGGAAGAACTTGAAGGGATGGGGATAGCGGGACTGGGCGGTGCGGGTAATGGCCTCAGCCACCGGCTTCAGGCTGTCGTAGAGAGGGGAGGATTCGACGATCTCCCCTTTCTTGAGCTCGTTGTACATCGCCAGACCGAGCTCGGTTTCCTGGTCGGTAACAGGCTCCGGGGTGGGAGCCTGAGCGGCGCAGACCGCAGCGAGGATCGACCACAGCAGCACGATCGCGAACCCTGACGTTACAAGCTTTTTGGCAAGCACTCTCTTCCTCCACAAACGAGCATGGCCGCTCGCGCGATGCTAACGCTTTCTTGAGCCGTCAGTCTAGAGCGCAAGGCGGATGCTTGCAGTCGCATTGAATTTCGGTTTCCTGTGCGTCGTCAGCGTCGGAGCAGTAGTCGCTGCAATAGTTTTCCTGAGCTGCGACCATGCATTTGCATTCCGAGTACGCGCATTTGTGTTGGCTTTGAGCGGTCATGATTTTTCCTCCTTGCGAGTTCGCGTGGTGATCACGACGCCGGCTAGCGCTGGCGAAAGATGCGAATGTACTCGCTCTCGACGGGGATGGTTGTCCGTCCCCGGGCCCGCAGCTCGTCAATGCTGTAGGGCCAGGGTTGCTGGATAAACAGCGACATCATGACTCCGCCGAGCAATCCCACATTTTTGGTGAAGTTGTTCAGGTCGTCGGCGAATTGCTGGGGGTTGTTGGTATCCGCCCAGAAGTTGTTGACCAAGGGGGTGACGAACACCAGGAAGATAACGATCAGCCAGGCGCCGATTCGTGGCCACGCGCCCAGCAGAATGCTGGTTCCGCCCAGGAAGATGAGAGTGCCGGAGCCGATTACCGCCAGCTCGGCAAACGGATAGCCAGCTGCCGCCACCATGTGGGCCATGGCGGAGTGATGAATGAAGTGGTTCACTCCCGCTCCCAGGAAGAAGCCACCCAACAGGATGCGGCCCACCAGGAAGAGGACCCTCATCGTCATCTCTTTTGCGGGTTCGGACACGGTTGCCTCCAGAGCGGCACGAAACTCTACCTCAGTCTCGGACGGCCGACAATGGGATGCGGGGTGGGACGAGCACCAGGCTGGACGCGCGGCCTAGGGGACGACTTCTTCGAGCTGCCCGCGCTCCAGCTTCTCCTGGCACTCGATGCAGTATCGGGTCCAGGGCACGGCTTCCAGGCGCTTGGCGTTGATTTCCTTGCCGCAGGAAACGCATTCCCCGAAGCTGCCTTCGCGGATGCGAGTCAGAGCGCTTTCAACCATGCCCAGGAGCTGGCGCTCGTTGGTGCTTTGGGTGAAGAGAAATTCCTTGTTGTAGGAGCTGGCAGCCTTGTCGGCAATGTCCTGGGCCACATCTTCGCCCTGGTTGCGACCGTCCTGCTGACGGTTGGAGACCTGTCTGCGCAACTCGAGTTGCCGTTCCTCGAGCCGCTTCTTGAACTGTTCGAGCCGCTTCTTTTCCATTGAGAATCTAACCACCGCCGGCTGCTTACTCCGGCCTACAAGGGTTTAGGCAAACGAAAATCATAAGCCGCAGCGAGAGCAAGCGTCAACTCCGCCCCGCTCTCGCAGGGGGAATCGGGAACGCGAATCGCTTGGGTTGGAAAGCGGAAGGGGCAACACAGGGTCCACAGCGGTCGAACTGTGGACCCACGATGCCGCTTCACCCAGGAATCAGGCGGGCCGGACCTTTTTGCCCGGCATAAAGTGATACGGGGGCCAGGGGCCGCTCATGACCAGTTCGCAGTTCTTCAGCTGCCGGGTCGCGCTGGCATAGCGGTTGTGGTACTTCTCAATCGAGTTGGTCTCGATCAAGTGGGCGATATCGATAAGCAGCCCGCCGGAATCAACCTTCTTGCAACTGATTTCCTCCGCCAGCGGTGCGAACAACTTGTGCACCTGGACGGAGAGCGACTTGGCCTTGCTCTGGCGGTCGCGCTGCAGGGCAGCACGCTCCCGCAGATGGGAGAGGTAGGCGCTGCCGACGGCCGCAGGAATTTCGGAATCGGTGAGATCGCGAAGGCTGCCATCGCGCACCACCAGCTTAAGGTGCATCTCCGACTTGCCCCGCAGGTGATTGACGCTCTCCATGAAGGCCTTGCGGTTGGCGCGAACCGCCCGGCGCAGGGCGTCGTCGGTGTCGAATACCGTGCCAAAGCGGAACGGCAAAACGGTGGTTTGGCGGAAGCACTCGGCCACGACCCGGGCATGGTCTAAGGCAGCCTTCTGGTCGAGCGTGCCGGTCTCAAGGTGGGGGCTGACGACAACTGCGAACTCACCGCTGGGATAGCCGAGTATCGGGGAATCGTTGATGCCCCGCAAACCCTCGATGGAAAATGGACGCCGGGCGCGCGCTCGGGCAAGAAAGGCTTGCTGCTCTGCGATGCAGTATGCGTACCACGCCATGCGGGACTCTCCGAGCGAGAACCGGAGCGTATCCAAACTCGCTCCAGCAGATGGGGAAACGGGCCGAAACGTAACGGAAAGAGACGGCTAGGTACTAATGGTGTACAGACGTAAGGCGTACGTCCTAAACTCATCCTAAGCCAAGGCCGCGACATTTAGCAACACTGTTGATGCAGTTTTTGGGAGAATTTTTTTTCTGCCAAAAGCAGGAATTGCTGGCCAAAGCTGTGAAATGGCCCTCTGCATGCGACATGCGACTGCGAACGCACTGCCAACACGCCGCCAACACGCCGCAACCGCACCTCAACTAGCCCGATTGCTCAGACAGGTCTGCTCAATGCCAACGGGTGGTGAAGTTGGTTTGCACCGCCTGGCCATAAGCGTCATGCAGCCCCAGGTCGGAGTCCTGCACCGGCAAATCCACTGGTTCGGCGGTTACCACGTAGGTATCAGCGGGGAGGCCGCGAATGGTGTAGGTTCCGCCGGGAATGGTGTAGGTCCCGATGGGAGTCTTGCGAACGCTGCCGAAGGCGCTGAAGGGCTGAGCAGTGGTGCTCGAATCGGCAAAGACGTGAGCGCCATAGACACCGCTGGCATTGAGGCGGACCGTGCCCGAGAGGGTCGTGGTGGGAACATCGAGGGTCGCTTTGGGATAAAGGAAGGAGATGCCGGCAACGTCGTCGTAACTGAGAGTAGTGATGTCGCTGGCGGAGACAAACATCACAGCGCGTACCACCGCCGAGTGGTCCAGGCCCAGGAAGTGTCCGATTTCGTGAGTGGCCACGACCTGAAGCGGGATCTGGTTAAATCCGGTTGCGCCATTGGGACAGCTGCCGCCATTGACATCGGTGAAGCAATCGGCGGGGTTGAATAGAATGAACGCGTTGGTGATCTGGGCGAACGTTCCGGGAGCAGACTGGGTGGTGGTGATGGTGACGCCGAGGGTCTCAGAATCCTTGGTGAAGTCCTGAGTGTCGCTGCAGGCAAAGCAGATGAAGTTCAGGTTCAGCGGGTTGTTGCTCTCCGAGCAGGTGGTGCAGTCCGCACCTTGGGTAATCTGAACAGCAACGTTGGGAGCGCCGGACCAGGTGGCGAAGGAACTGGTCAGCACGGCGCGAAAGTTGAGTCCATTCGCGATATTGTTCTTGGAGGTGTCGGGGTTCAGACTCCAGGCAATGCTGGTGGTGGGCCACTGGTCGGGCTGCGGGAAGGAGCAGGTGCCGTTGCCGGGACAGGTCAACTGAGGCTGAGCCGCAAAGCTGCTTGCGGTTAACAGAACGAGCAGGGCGCACAGCGGCCCGCCACCAAGGATTCCCAATCGCAGGTTCATTTCGTCACTGCTCCCCTGACCATTGACTCCAGGTCGGCCAGTCGCATGGAAGATCCGGCAAAGTGTTCGACTTTGCCCTGTTGCAGGCTGTGAACACCGCTCACACCGTTGCCGGCGACCATTTCTCCGGTGGAGGAGCGCGCGATGCGGAAATTACCCTGCATCAGGCCGACGACCACACGGGTCCCGTCGCCTGCATCGCTGAGGCGCAGGAATAGCAGGGCCCGTTCGCCGGTCTGGAATTGCCGCACGCCGGCTACTTTCTGGGTTACGCCCCCGACGGTGCCGCCGAGTTGCTTTACGGTGATGGTCTGGGAGCTACCTTTGAGATTCTGCGTCACCTGCACTTGGGTGTAGGTGTAGA
>DATHDM010000156.1:0-3256 GCA_035319065.1 Terriglobales bacterium | reverse complement strand
ATTGCTGGAAAGCGGAGGTCTGCAGCTCAGCCCCCCGGCGCAGGAACTGAACCAGGGAACCATTGTCGGCGACCCTTATGCCAGCCCAAAATTGACGCGCCATCGCCAGGCTGGGGGCACCGTTCACCTGTGGAATACGCGGGTGGGCGATGCCGAGGGCGCCAAGTACGTGCCGCTGGACGAAATCGATTTCGAAGCGCGCGCCTGGACGGAAATGAGCGGATGGCCCTTCGAGCGGCGCCATCTGGAGCCGTTCTACTGTCGTGCCCAAAGGCTCTGCGGTCTCGGCGTATTCGACTATGACGGTCACAGCTGGACAGATGCTGAACACCCGCCCTTGCCCCTCACCGGCGACCGCCTGACCA
The DNA here is from genome assembly GCA_035319065.1 of Terriglobales bacterium. Taxonomy (GTDB): domain Bacteria; phylum Acidobacteriota; class Terriglobia; order Terriglobales; family Acidobacteriaceae; genus DASPRM01. The sequence goes on along the minus strand of DATHDM010000156.1, from coordinate 2,891 downwards.
CCAGAATCTACCAGTTCGGCGCCGGGCAGATCTTCACCAAAACCTATCTCGACGAACTTCGGCAAGCAAGCAATATTTCCCTCTGCTACCACGCGAACGTAACCGGGCTGGAAACGGACGCCAGCGGCCAGCGAGTGGCGAGTGCACGGGTGGCGTGCCTGCGGGGCCGGGCCTTCGTCGTCAGAGCCAAGGCTTTTGTTCTCGCGGGGGGCGCAATCGAGAACGCCCGCCTGCTGCTGCTCTCCAACCAGCGTCACCCGCAGGGCCTGGGCAACCAGCACGGCTGGGTGGGCCGCTGTTTCATGGAGCATCCGCGCGATTACTCGCTTACGCTGATGCCCAAGGATGGCCGCCTGCTCGAGGAAGCGGCCTTCTATGCGCCTCACGCGGCGTCGGGGGTCCTGGTGATGGGACGGCTCGCCCTGCGCCAGGAAACCATGTGCCGAGCGGCGCTGCCCAACATGTCGGTCACGCTGCTGCCCCAGCCAAACGAACCATGGTTGATTTCCGCCCTGGGCTTGGACCGCTTATGGGGACGGCGACGAAGCTTTCCAAGCAGCCAGCCAGGATGGTCCCTGGCGAAGCGGAAGGCGCGGAATTTTGGAGGGTTTCGGCTGCTGATCAACCTTGAGCAAATTCCGAACCAGGAAAACCGGATTGTGCTGGGGCGAAAGCGTGACGCCCTCGGTCAGCCGAAGGTTGAAATCCATTGGCGCTGGCGTCCGCTGGACGAAGAAAACCTCGAACGCCTGCGTGCCCTGGTGACAGACGAACTGGAGCAATCGGGGCTTGGGCGAATCGAGTGCGAGCCCGGGCTCAGGCCGGATCCCAACGCGCACCACCACGCGGGCACGACGCGCATGAATCCCGACCCTCGCTACGGCGTAGCGGATGAAAACGCACGCGTCCACGGAATCGAAAACCTGTTTCTGGCGGGAGGGTCTCTGTTCCCCACCGCAGGCTTCGCCAACCCCACCTTGACCATTGCGGCATTGACGCTTCGGCTGGCGGATCACCTGAAACGGGGAGCTATCTAAAATAGGGGCGCGGAGAAGTTACACAAATTCGGCTCGAGCTGAAGCGATGAACTTACGACATAAATGGGTGATGTTCGCGATTCTTCTGGGCTGGCATGCGGTCGGGGATGCGCAAACCTGCATGTACAGCGGCGCAGGGCTGGGACTGTATGGTCCGCTGCACGGGGTGGTGGCGTTTCCGCCAAACGATCCGATCAAACTCGATATTCGTACCCTACCGGTCGATCCCAACTCGACGAAACAGATATGCACAGTTGATACGCAGCCGCCCTGCGGGTCGATCCTGTGGCCGCATCCCAGCTTCGGCTCAAAAGACAGGACAAGCGGAATCCGCTACTACGTGGTGGATAGCAGAACGCAGCCGATGGTTCCGGTAGCCATTGGGTCTTACGCCAGAGAGAGCGATCCCGATACCGGCACCACGTGGGCACCCATGCCCCCGGATTCGTCGGCCATCGAAGGCGGCGGGCAGCCGGGACAGGACAATCATGCCTTGATCATCGATCGATATGGCTGCTGGGCGTACGAGTTTTATCATGCGGCTTACAAAGGCGGCGTCTGGACTGCCGACCATGCTGCGATCTGGGACTTAACCAACAATGAGGAGCGGCCCTACGGTTGGACATCGACCGATGCCGCCGGCTTGCCTGTCTTTCCCATCCTGGTGAAGTACGAGGAGGCGCACAGTGGCGCAATTAGGCACGCGCTGCGCTGTGAATTTGCCAATTCGCGCAATGCCGCCGTGCTGCCCGCTCACCATTACACGATGAATGCGGCCACTGGCTGGCCCCAAATGGGTGCCCGCTGGCGATTGAAATCGAGCTTCGACACGACACTCGGTGGAAGAGCCACCGTCGAAGTTAAGGCCATCCTGGACGCGCTCAAGAAATACGGCTGCATTATGGCCGACAACGGGGGCGGTGGTTCAGGATGGATGGTGGACGGCACTTCCGACCCCCGCTGGAATGACGGCCAGTTGCATGATCAACTCGCGGGGGTCAAGCTGAAGAACTTCGAGTTTGTCACCAACAATCCCGACGGCTCACCCATGACCAGCTATGGGCCGCAGGGGACGAAGGCAAACTGGCCGCCGGGTCCCGCTCCCAAGGTTAGCCACTTCACCGCCACCCCGGCGACGATCGCGCCGGGCGAGTCGACCACGCTATCCTGGAAGGCCTCCGGGGCATCGTATGCGATCATCACCCCTGACATTGGGCCGGTCCGCGGCACCGGGGTTACGGTTTCCCCGGCCAGTAGCAAAACATATACCCTTTTCTTGACCAATCAATACGGCCGAACGACCGCCCATACAAAGGTCAAGGTTCGCTAGATTCGATCCATTCACTTCTTCTCGGGAATAGGGTGTTCCCTGCCTAGGATTATGATTCTTCTCAAACGCGATTCAGCATTGAATCTTGTGATCAGGCCCCCCGGGCTCTGCGCAGCGGTCGTCGAATTTGACTTAGGCTCGCGGGCCGGTGCACATCCTCGAATACAATAACCTCGACATGGTCAGTACACCGTGGGCAGTAAGAATGAATGAAGCGTGGAAGCAGTGGGAAGGCCAAACTGTCGATGGAGAGTTTGCTCTCCGCCAGTATTTGGGTGGCTCTGATTGTAGCGCCGTGTTTCTGACGGAATTCGGTGAGCAGAAAGGTCAAAGAGCAGCTGTCAAACTCACCGTAGCGAATCGGGAGGATGCGGAACTCCGACTCTCTCGATGCGGTACTGCCGCAACACCGTCTCATCCTCACCTGATCCACCTGTTTCAGGCTGGCCGCTGCCGCCTCGAAAACACTGATCTGCTCTACGTTGTGATGGAGTACGCCGAAGAAGACCTATCGCAAGTCCTTC
>DATHDM010000155.1:0-5098 GCA_035319065.1 Terriglobales bacterium | reverse complement strand
CAGCGTGTACGCGGTGTCGAGCAGCGACTCGCCTTTCTCAATGCTCGACCCGCTGGCATGCACCAGCGTGGTCATCGCACCCATCGATTTGGCTGCTATCTCGAAAGAAGACCGCGTCCGTGTGGAGGGTTCGTAGAAAAGAAGAATGATGCGCTTGCCCCGCAGCAGGGGCCGCGGCTTCTGCGGATTCATGTGCCGCGCGAACCTCAGAATTTTCTGAATCTCCGCGGCATCCAGCTGCTCAATCCCGAGCAGCGACCCGCGCGCCACCTTGTTCATCCGATGCCTGCGCCGAACGGTGCATCATACGCGCAGGCCCACGAGGGCCGCAAGAAGGACAAAACGCAGGAAACTTTGATTTGACTGGGCAGGAACGGCGCCTACCGATTCGGCCCTTGCGGCCGCTCAATCCCGGGCGCCAACTGGCGATACTTCTCCACCACCCAGCCGCGCTGTTGCTTCACAAACATCCCGAACGCCACCAGAAACACCGCCGCTCCCAGGAAAATGAAGCGCTCATGCGCCCGCCGCTGGTCCGGCCCTTCGTGGAGCAGCGGTGCCAGCAGCGCCCCCAAGGCCAGTCCGGTCAGCAAGCCCCCGATGTGCGCCGAGTTGTCGATCCCCGGCACCACCGCGCCAAAAAACAAGTTGTACCCCGCGAAACTCAAAAGGCTCCGCATCAGCCCGCGCAACATTTGCCCGGGATACGGCAACTTCCCCAGATACAGGGCCGTGATTAGTGCTCCCGCCAGCCCGAAGATCGCGCCCGAAGCTCCCGCCCCAATCGCCACCGGATGGATCCACAAACTCGCCAGGCTGCCCGCGATCCCGCACGCTGTGTAAGTAAGCAGGTAAGCCCACGGCCCCAGAATGCGTTCCGCCAGCGGCCCAAGGTTCCACAGGCACCACATATTGAAGAAAATGTGCAGCAGGCCGATGTGCACGTAGTTCGAGGTGAGAATGCGCCAAAGCTGCCCATCCAGGGTCAACGGCCCGAAGTCCGCTCCAAATCTCAGCAGGTACTGCGAGCTTGGCGCCATCAGCGAAGCCCCGCTCAGCAACATCAAGAGAAAGACCGCGACGTTCACCGCCACCAGCGCCTTGGTCACTGCCGGCTGCGGCAGGACCCGCCGTTGCACCACCACCGGCGGCGGCCCCACCACCGTCCCCGGCGGCCCCGCGCTGGCGTAGGCCTTCTGATGACATTCGGGACACAGGTTGTCGGCAAACGTGCCCTCGGGAATTGGCCGTCCGCATCGCGTGCAATTGATCATCCTAGCTCCGGGTCTGGATAGTGTAGCGGAGGAGCGGAATCAGCGGGAATTCTTGCGCAGAAACAATGAATCTGATCAATCGGTTACGACAACTACGTGCTGAGGAACTCCTTGGCCAGATACTCTTGCAGTGAATTTCCGTACACAATTGCATCGACGTCGTTGACAACAATTGACAGAACTACACTGCTGCTCAGATTTTGCGTCGCGACGACATACCTGTGTATATAAATCGGGACTAGGTCCGAGTTCCCGCCAAGATCAAAGCCTTGGCTTGCCAGGTCGTTTGCTATCGCGGCGCGGTGCTCCCGCACTATGTCTATTCGGTCTCTCACCAACTCGAGATCCCGGGGGTATGAATAAACTCCGACGGATTGTCGCTCTGGTGCGCCGCCGGATCCGTAGATATTCACAGTCGGCAAGTCAGTACCGTTCATCTCCCGCAGAAACGTTCTCAGGTCATCTGGAAACTGAACGCCGATCGCACTTTCATACGCGGTAATTTGCACATCCGAAAGGCCCGGCCGCCACTTTGTGCCACGTTGAAACTGGAAACCGAAAATGGTTGGGTTGATTTCCTGTGTAGCCCATTTGGCTTCCGTGATCCGTTTGAAATCCACTAAGAACTGTTTGTCTATCATTCGTTTTGCTCCGTAGCCAGGGGGGCGTTGAGAGCGAAGCGCCGCTCCTCTCAATCCCCCGCCGCCTCCACCGCCGGCATCTCCTCCGCCACCGTCTTCTCCGTCACCTTTGCGCTCGTGACTAGCACCACCGACGCCACCACGATCGCGCTGCCCATCAGAATGTAGCGGTCGATTGCTTCCCCATGCGCCAGCCATCCCAGAAACACCGCCACCACCGGATTCACATACGCATACGTCGATACCTTGGAACTCGGCGCATGACGCAGCAGCCAGATGTACGCGGTATACCCGATCCACGACCCGCCCACGATCAGATACGCAATTGCGCCTACACCCCGCGCCGTCCAGGTCACGTGCGCCCAGTCGCGGTTCAGCGCGGCAAAAATCAGGTTTGCCACTCCCGCAAAAATAACCTGCCACGCCGTCGAACTGAACGGATCCACATCGTTCGAATGCCATACCTTCGACAGCACCGACCCCAGCGCCCAGCTGAACGACCCGGCCAGCAGGCTCAGTGACCACCACAACTCGCGCCGCCCCAGCGATCCGGTCGCCGTCAGCTTCGGCCACAGCAGCACCACCATGCCCACAATGCCCAGCAGCAGCCCCGCCATGCCGCGCCTGGAAATCTGATGATGCCCCAGCAGCCACGCATCCAGCACCAGGAACCACAGCGGCGTCACCGCAATGAGCAAGGCCGAAAGCCCGGAAGGCAACAACTGCTCCGCGTAGGACAGTGTCAGGTTCCCGCCCATCAGCAGCAGAGTCCCCACCGCCGCCATGTGCCAGAGCTGGCGCGGCGTATACAGAATCTGCCTGCCGCGAATCCCGCAGTACGCCAGCATCAAAACACCCGCGATCAGGAACCGCGTCGCACACATCAGCGCCGGCGGAATCTGCTCCACCGCAATCGCAATCCCCAGGTAGGTCGATCCCCAGAACAGATACACCAGCCCGAAGGCCAGGATCAGACTCCAGCGTTGCTGACTCGAATCAGACATGAGAGAAGAAAAAGAATATCAGGAGCCCCAGTGTCGCCTGATTGGATGCTCCTTGCCCTCTTTGTGATACATTCCCCGCTCTGGAAGCGAGACACCAATGATCAAGACACGTCGAGACTTTCTGCATATGATGGGCGCAAGCGGAGCGGCCACTGCCTTGTCCCGCCTTGCCACCGGCTACACAACCACACCGCACAAAGAAGATGGCCGCCGCTACCAGTTCGCGCAGATCGACGTTTTCTCGTCTCATCGCCTGCAAGGCAACCCGCTAGCCGTTTTCCCCGATGCACGCGGCCTCAGCGACACCGAGATGCAAGACCTCGCGCGCGAAACCAACCTCCAGGAAACCACCTTCGTCTTCCCGCGAGACCCGGCGATCGAGCAGCAAAAAGGCATCAAGGTTCGCATTTTCGTTCCGAATGAAGAGATTCCCTTCGGCGGACACCCGACGCTCGGGACCGCCATGGTTCTGCGCAATCGCGCCCTCGCTAAGGGCACTCCAGCCGAAAGCCTCAATGAGATCTCGCTTGACCTGCAAGTCGGCAAGATCCCCGTTGCCTTTCGCTCCGACGAACAGGGAAACGTCTTCGGCGAGATGCACCAGGTCGACCCTGTTTTCGGCCCAGTCCACGATCACGCAAAGGTCGCCGAAGTCCTCGATTTGAAACCCGGCGACCTGGCGCCCGACTGGCCCATCCAAACCGTGTCCACTGGCCTCCAGTTTGCCATCGTGCCGATCAAGGAGCTGCGCGTTCTCCAGGCACTAAACCTCGATCAGAAGAAGGTGTCCGCTTATCTGGACCGCCAAAACCCGCAGTGCTCCTTCTACTTCGTTACCCGGGATACTCAAGACCCCAACGTCGGCCTCCGTTCACGGTCGATTTTCCAGGGGAGCGAAGATCCCGCCACTGGCTCCGCCGCAGGCTGCACCGCATCCTGGATGGTGCGCTACGGAATCGCCCCACCCGGCAAGACCGTCCACATCCTGCAGGGCGTCGAAATCCACCGCCCTAGCCATATCTATGTCCACGCCGACAAGGATGGCGACAAGATCATCAACGTGCGCGTCGGCGGGAATGCCGTCGAAATTCTGGAAGGCGAGGTCCGTCTTTGAACCTGCGACTTCGCCCTAGTCAGTGAGCTCGATGTTTTGGCCTACCCGCTTTCCGGCTAACCCCAAAAACCCCTGTGATTACGAGGGTTTTAGGGGGTTCCGGTCCCGCCGTTTTCACGCTACAATCAGATTGTGGATAGTTGTGCCCATGACCCTGCAGAACGCCAATTCGCACCTGCCCGCCTGCTGGCTGCACCAGCTCTGCTGCCCGCGCCGCCATCTGGCTGTGCTGCCTTCGCAGGTCCGTCCCAGTCTGTTCGGTAGCGACTAGTTCCAGCCTTCCTGTGAAAATCTCCTTCAGGACGTAATCTGCCCGTACTCCGCCTGAAGTTGAGCCAAACGACTACCGACCAACGACTTTACTTAGGAGAACTACCATGCCGACCAAGACTCTGACCGCCGGACCCAAAATCCAGACCGCCCTGCCCGGCCCCAATGCCAAGCGCGTTCTGGCGGGCGACGACAAGTACATTTCCCCGTCTTACACCCGCTCCTATCCGCTGGTGGCCAAGAGCGGACGGGGCATCGTCGTCACCGACGTCGACGGCAACGAATTCTTCGACTTCTCCGCCGGCATCGCCGTGACTTCCACCGGCCATTGCCATCCCGAAATCGTCGCTGCCATCCAGAAGCAGGCCGGCGAACTGATCCACATGTCGGGCACCGACTTCTACTACGAGAACATGGTGACCCTGGCCGAGCGCCTCTCCCAGATCGCTCCCATGCCCGGTCCGCACAAGATCTATTACGGCAACTCCGGCACCGAAGCCGTCGAAGCCTCGCTCAAGCTCGCGCGCTACCACACCAAGCGCCAGAATGTGATTGCCTTCTTCGGTGCGTTCCACGGGCGCACCATGGGCGCACTCTCGCTCACCGCGTCCAAGCCCCAGCAGAAGCGCCGTTTCGCTCCGCTCGTCCCCGGCGTGACTCACGTGCGCTATCCCGACGTCTATCGCGGCTGCACCGGCGGCGCGCAGGACGCCGAAGCCTTCGCCCTCGGCTGCGCCCGCTTTATCGAAGACAAGCTATTCAAGACGACGCTCCCACCCGAAGAAGTCGCCGCCA
>DATHDM010000154.1:0-9332 GCA_035319065.1 Terriglobales bacterium | reverse complement strand
GGCCTGGAATCTTCGCTGGAGAAGATTTTCTGAATGGCCAAGAAGCCAGAGCCAGATGCGGGCCAGTTGGCGCGTGGCTGGAATGAGTTCTGGCCGGAAGTTGTACAGCGAATTCGGGCCCGCACCCCTGCCCGGATTTTCTCGGGCCGGGCTGGCGCTGCCTACCGCACTGCCACACAGATGGAGTTGCGAGAAGCGCACGCATGCGCCCGCGACGCGGTCGGCGCAGAGTTGAACCTTGAGCGGGATCTGGGAAAGACTTTGGTCGACGAGTGGAGCTTGTTTGAAGTCTCGACTCAGGCAGCCTCGAAGCAGGAGTATCTGCTGAGACCGGACATGGGTCGGACCCTCAGCCATTCAGGGCGTGCGATCCTGCTCAATCGCTGCCCGGCGGGAAATCAACTGCAGATCGTGATCGGCGATGGACTTTCCGTCACGGCCGTCTCCGCGCAGGTGCCGGCGCTGTTGCCACGCCTGCAGGAAGGTGCTCGCGAACGCGGATTGGCTGTCGGACAGACGTTTGTGGTCCGGCATTGCCGAGTGGGCATTTTGAACGATGTCGGAGAGCTGCTTTCACCCGAGGTAGCGGTGCTCTTGATCGGCGAGCGTCCGGGGCTGGCCACGGCCGAGAGCCTGTCGGCATATCTGGCGTATCGGCCTAATCAAGGACATACAGATGCACAGCGGAACCTCATCTCTAACATTCATGCCCGAGGCGTCGGTCCGCAAGAGGCTGCCCGCCGCATCCTGGACCTGGCGGCACAGATGATGGAGAAGCGGATCAGCGGGTTTCAACTGAAGGAACAGTTGGCCATTGGCAAATAGCCGTCAGCCAGGACTGGGAGCTACGGCTTGGGCGCTACGCTCCCCGGTTGAATGTCCGCCAACTTCACGGCTGCCTCCGCACCTTCAAAGCCGATCTTGGAATGGGTGCCGTCACAGAAGGGTTTGGTAATCGATCCCCCACAGCGGCACAGCGAGAATGCCAGCTTGCCTTCTTTTAATTTCGTGCTGAGGTCGTACAGATTGCCGTCAGCGTCCACCAGTTCGACTGCACCCACCGGGGCTTCAACGCGGTAGGGCCCATTTCTTCTCGCGGTGATCTTGACCTCAGCCATGGATTGTCCTGCCTCCTTGGGTGTTGATCATCCCACAGCGGGCAGGGTGGGGACAAATGGCGGCGAACACAGAGGAGCTTTGCTTCTCGTCTGTGGCTCACGCAAAAGAATTGGGCACCCGCCGTTCACTTTGCATACTGCGCCTCGCCGTTGCCGAATGACCAGTTTTCCCTCGGGACCTCCACCAGGCTCACCAGAACATCTTCGTTTCGAATCCCTGGATTTTGCGCCAGCAGCTCCGCGATTCGGTGATAGAGTGCGCGCTTCTGCTCCAGCGTCCGCCCGGTGTTCATAGTGATCTGTATAAGACCACGCCATCGGAGCGCGCGATGTCGAGGTAGCTGGGGTCGTAGACCAGATCTCCCTTGTCGTGCTCGGTGATCACCTGGAAGCGATCGAGAGCGGGAACGTTGATGGTCTCGACCATGGCGCGATGGACGCCATCGCTGATGGCCGTGCGAAATTCCTTTGATGTTCCCCGCAAGAGAGAGACCCGCACCAAGGGCACGCCGCACCTCCGGACTAACGACCCTAGTTCATGGATGAGGCTCACCGCTTGAGGATTCAGGTTTCCGAACCGGTCAGTTTCGTGGCACGAGCCTTCCCTTCAGCCGTTCCGCCATTTCGTAAACCGTGTTTAAGCGCTGGTGCGCCTCGGTTGAGAGGCCTCCGCTCTTGAGGGCCACCTGCGCGGCCAGCAAGAGTCCGGTCAGGTCGCTGCCCAACTCGCTGTGCAACTCCAGTTCAGCCCGTCTTCGCGCCGCCTCGTGCTCCCGCTTACGTCGCTGCAGGGCCGCACGAACCTCTTCAACCACGCGGGGGAGTCCGCGGATGGCGAGGTTGACGAACACGGGGATGGCCGCATCCAGATTTTCCAGAAGCAAGTCCGACGAGCCTGACTGGGCCTCGACCAAGGACTCATCAATGACCACGGCGGTGCACTCCTGCTGGCGCAGGACGGCAATCGCTGCCCGCAGTGAGGTCTCAAGCAGGTTTTTTTCTCGCGTCGCCGCTTCCAGCGCGGCAGCGCAGTCATGACCACGTGAGAAAGACGATAGGAATAGAATCATGCCCTGCAGTAATGCATGCGATTCGCCATTTGTTCGCCTGCCTGCAGGGCATGAATATGAGCAACTTACAGAACCGTATCCGTGAACTTCATCATCGCTTCGGGAAACCGGCCTCCTCCGGCTTCAGATTTGGGAATATTCCTTCAGCTTGCGGTAAAGCGTTGTCTTCCCGATGCCCAGCATCTTGGCCGCCAGCAGCTTGTCGCCATTTAACTGCTCGATGGCAGCCAGAATCGCCTGCCTCTCCATGTCGGCGAGTGGCACGATTTTCGGTCCAGTGGTGGGCTGGGCGACGGCGTGTGCCTGCGCATCCTGAATAAACGTCGGGAGATCGGTCAAGTGCAAGGTGGCCCCGGAGCTGATCGCCCAGGCCCGTTCGATCGAGTTCTCCAGTTCACGCACGTTCCCCGGCCAGTCGTAATTCAGGAAGGCCTGCAGGGCCTCCTCGCTCAGGGTGCGCTTGGTCCCGGTGGAACGCGCCAGGCGATCCATGAAGTGCTCGACCAGCAGGGGGATATCCTGCTTGCGTTGCCGCAGCGGGGGGATGCGGATGGTGAGCACGTTGAGGCGGAAATACAAATCGCGGCGGAAGCCACCCTCGGCCACCGCCGTCTCCAGGTCGCGATTGGTGGCGGCCAGGATGCGCACATCGATGGGAATGCGTTTGGTGCTGCCCACCGGACGGATTTCCTTCTCCTGAATGGCGCGCAGCAGCTTTGCCTGCAGGTCCACGGGCATTTCGCCGATCTCGTCGAGGAAAACAGTTCCCCCGTTGGCGATGGTGAGCAGACCGTCCTTGGAGCGCACCGCCCCGGTGAACGCGCCACGCACATAACCAAACAGCTCGCTTTCGATCAGCGTGGGCACCAGCGAGCCGCAGTCCACGGGGATGAAGGGCTGGTCATGATGCGGGCCGCTGAAATGGATGGAGCGGGCAACCAGTTCCTTCCCGGTGCCGCTTTCCCCGATGATCAGCACGGGATGCACGGTTTGCGCCGCCTTGGCGATGATGCGGTAAGTGCGCTCCATTTCCAGCGATTTTCCCACCAGGGAACCAAAGCCTTGCTTGGAGCGAAGGCTGTCGCGCAACGCCCGTTTCTCGGCGGTCATCTTCAACTCTTCGACCGCCCGCTGCAACATGGTGCGCAATTCCTCGAAGTTGAAGGGCTTGGTGATGTAGTCGAATGAGCCCATTTTCATGGCCTGAACTGCGGACTGTACTGTGGCGTAGCCGGTAATGATGATGACCGCGGCCTCCGGACGCCGGCTGCGAATCTCCCGCAGCACTTCCAGCCCGCTGGCCCCGGGCAGCTTGAGGTCGAGCAGGATGACATCGATGCTTTCGGAATCCAGGACCTTGTAGGCCTGATCCGCAGACTCGGCGGTAAAGGTATTAAAGCCAGTGAGGCGGCAGGCTTCCCGGCAGCCGTCGCGGACCGAGCGCTCGTCATCGATGATGAGAACGTTGAGTAGGTGGGCTCCGGGAATCTCCCGGGTCGGCGGATTCAATAGAGCGTTCATAAGATTCCTCCCTGATCACTGCCGCGGCCAAAGGTCCGCCAGAGACAGCGCCTGCAGCCGCCAGGCATCCGATACATGGTGCGGTCAGGTGCTTCTCCCCCTCCCGCATTGTGAGACCCGAACTGCCCTGCCATTTGGTTCAGCCCTTATTTCTGCAAACACTCCTCAGCGGCCCCGGCAAACAGGGGCAGAAAAATCTCTACGGTCGTGTCCTGCCCGGGTTCGCTCTTTAGGCGGACCGCGCCCCCGCTTTTCCGGACGATCGTCCGCACCGTGTACAAGCCAAGCCCTGTGCCCGCGCCATTTTCCTTGGTGGCGAAGAATGGCTCAAACACCCTGGTTTGAGTCTGTGCATCCATGCCCACGCCGTTGTCGCTGACGGTTAACCTCACATACGGGCCTGTTGCCAGCCCAGCGAGCGAGCGAACCGCCTCGGCGTCGAGAAATACTTCACAGGTCTCGAGCTCGATGCGGTCGCCTCCGGGCATGGCATCGCGGGCATTCAACATGAGGTTAAGCACAACCTGTTGCAACTGGCCGGGGTTGATCCAAACCTGGGAGCGTTGAGCGCGCACGTCAGACACCAGGTCGACGTGCTCGCCGATCAGGCGCTGCAGCATTACGCGCATCTCAGCCAGAGCCTGGTTCACGGACACGGCTTCGGCCTGTGCGGGCTTGCGGCGTATGAAATCGAGAAGCTGCTTTCCCAGGATGGTTCCCTTTTCTGCCGCCGAACGAATGGATTCTGCCTGCCTGCGCTCCCAGGTCCCCGCGGGAATTTGTGCCAGGAGCAAGTCCGCGTGCAGGGTAATGGCAGTGAGAATGTTGTTGAAGTCGTGGGCGACCCCGCTGACTACCAGCCCCAAAGCCTCTTTCTTCTGCGACTCCTGGAGTTGCTCCTCCAGCCGGCGCTGACTGCTGACGTCGCGCAGCACGTGAATGACGAGTACCCGGTCGCCCAATGCGACTTCAGTGCGCGTGGACTCAATGCTGAGCCCTGCGGTGGCACTCGCCTCCGAAGCAAGCGCAGCCTCGGTCGCGCCGTGCTCGGAGCGCCCCTGCTGCAGGCAGCCACAGGAGGAATCCAGCATCACGGCTTCCACCGGCAGCCCAATCAGGCTGCGTGCGTCCGGGTAGCCCGCCAGGTACGCGTAGCGGCAATTGGCATAGACCACGCGGCCATCGACCTCCAGCATCATGGCGTGGGGTGAGGCGTCCATGGCAGAGGGGAGCAACTCGCGACCGTAGATCTCGGCGGAATCGTGGGTCCGGCCCGATTCGGTACCGACCCTGGAGGGCCCGAACTTCTTCATGGGGCCCCGGATTGGCACGCTTGCCATGGCAACACCTTCCCATTCTCGGACAAACTATCCCAAAATGGGGCGATGCCCGTCGGCGACGAAACGCACGCCCTTTTGTGATCTGTGACCCGCGGATTTGTGACCGGCCGGGGAGGTGGGAGGGCGGGATTTGCGGATGGTCGGATCGCCCGGCGCGATGCATCCAATGAGTGCGCGCTCCGGTCGGACGGTTATGGCCGGAAATTCGCAGCCTGGGCTGCCCTGAGGCGTTAAGCAGCGCCGCGCCACAACGTCTTCCTGGGCGGGGTGGACTCGGGGTTGTGGGGTGAATTGAAAGGAGTCTGATTGGGACCAAAGGTGGGGATCATCCAGGTTGTATTTTTGGTTTCGGTGTTAGGGCTGCTCCTTGTGGCGCAGCGTTTCTGGTTTCGCGCCGCCTGGAGCTCGCTTGGGAGGATGCGGTCTCTGCGATGGCGGCTCTTCCTGCGCGGGCTAGTGGCGGCGGCGCTGGTTTGGCTGATAATCGTGGTGGCAGACCGGTTGTTCTTTCATCTGCTTCCCAGGTCGGGCCCCATCCGCTGGATCGTGACACTGGCGCAACTGTGGTTGCTCCCATCGGTCTTTGCCTTCCTCCTCGTAAAGCTTGTGCACGCAGCGGAGTGGACATCGAACAGGCTGGTTGGAGTGTTCCGGCGGGTGAGAGCTTCAGTGGTCAACAAGCCGGATGATCCGGGGGTGGACCTGGGACGTCGCGACTTCTTCCGCTATGCCGCCCGGGTGGCGGGGGCGGTTCCGCTGGCAGCCGCGCTCTACGGTTTTGCCCGGGAGCGGCTGCAGTTCACGGTGCATCGGGTAGAAGTTCCGCTGGCGAAGCTACCGCAGGCGCTGGACGGCTTTCGCATTGCCCAGCTCAGCGACATCCACATCGGCCCCTTCATGCCGCCTGAGGAAGTTCGCCGGGCGGTGGAGATGGCGAACGAGTTGGGGGCGCATGTGGCGTTTGTCACCGGCGATTTTCTCACCGACGCCAGCGATCCACTGGAAGCCTGTATCGCCGAGTTGGGCCGGCTGCAAACTCCTCTTGGCACCTGGGGCTGCAACGGCAATCACGAGATCTACGCCGACGCCGAAGACGCCGCGCAACAGCTCTTCCGCAGATACGGGATGCGCCTGTTGCGGCAGGAGAGCGCTCCGCTGCGCTGGAACGGACAAGAGATCAACCTCATCGGAGTCGATTACCAGCGGGAGCGCTTTCGCAGCAGCGAGCGCAGGCCGATGCTGAGCGGAATGGAAAGTCTGGTGCGGCCCGATGTACCTAATCTGTTGCTCTCGCACAATCCCAACAGCTTTCCTCGCGCCGCCGAGCTGGGAATCGAGTTGAGCCTGGCAGGACACACCCACGGTGGCCAAGTGCAGGTGGAGATTGTGGACCACCGCTGGAATCCGGCCCGCTTCATCACCAGCTTCATTGCCGGCCTGTATTCCTTGCCGCTGAGGAGAGGCGCATCGCGGTCGTTCCTATACGTGAATCGCGGACTGGGCACGATCGGAGTGCCGGCGCGGCTGGGAGTGGAGCCGGAGATCACTCTGCTGACACTCAAGGCGCGTGGATGATTCTCAGGCCGGTTGACGCCTTCGCCAGCACTGTGGTGAAAAGAGCCGCCCCAACGGGCGGCCCTTCTCGACACAACCAGCCGGTCGATAGCGCCTCTAGCTCTTGTTGCTCAGCGGCTGCGCTGTCAGCGGCTGCGTCAGGCGGAAGGTCACGCGCTGCTCCGCGCTGAAACCCACATCTTTCTTGCCGGTTGCATAAGCGCCGGCGGTGCCTGCGCCTGCGCCTGCAGCGGCGCCGATCAAGGCTCCCTTTCCGCCGCCAGCCAGGCCGCCAATCAACGCGCCCGCGCCGGTGCCGCCGCCGATCAGGGCCAGATTGCGTTTATTGTGGTTGGCTCCCTTGGCAAAGACGCTGGAGCTCTGCACCGCAACCATTTTGCCGTTCAACTGCAGCGAAGCGAGGGTAAGACGCAGGTAGCCGGAGGCATGAAGGCGGCCCGATGACTTGGCATCGACCACACGCCCCTTCGCTTCTGCACCTTTGGCGGCCAGGGTCTTGCCATCAATCACCAGCGGCTGATCGAGCACGGCGTCGAAGCTCTCGCCGGGTTGCGCGCTGGCGCTGGAAACGGAATTCTGCAGTCGCACCGTGATTGCGGTGCCCGCGGGAATGGTAATGCTCTCTGGTTCAGCAAACGACAGGAAGCCCTTTTTCGGCTTGTCAGAGCCGTCACCGAAAGGCACATTCTGGTTGCCATTGGCATCTGCCGTCACCAGGTGATTCTGATCGCCCGCATTGTTGTTGGGAGCGCCGCTACACCCGCTGATGGCCAAGGTGAGCACCGCTACCAGTAACGCTGTAGGTGTTAACTTCAGCCTCATGAAACCTCCCCGTGGCTGTAACCCCATTACATTAGGCAAGCCGGATTCCAAAGCAAGCTATTTATAGTCAATAGGTTACGGAAAGAGTACGGCCCGGAACCGTGAATTTTTTTCGTAGCCACGGTACCGGGCCGCTGAGGACATGTAAGAGATTACCGCTGAGAGGCACCGCCGCCGGCAGCCTTCATGCCGTCGGGCGAGGAATCCTCTTCGTCGGCGCTGACCAGGCCGCTGAAATCGGTAGCCGCAAACAGGCGACCGCGCGCGATCACCAGGTTACGCAACGTCCAACGCGAGGCTTGCGAGGGCTTCCAGGTTTCGCCGCCGTCACGGCTGGTGAAGATCTGGTTGCGGGCTTCGTTCAGGCCCACCAGTTTCTTGCCTTCGGCGTCATAGGTGACAAACGCCAGGTTGGTGACCGGGCTGCCGGCCATCACGTGATCCCAGGTCGCACCTTCGTTCCGACTGCGGAATGCGCCCATGCGAGTCGTGATCCAGATGGCACCCGCCGGATCCAGCGCCACGCTAAACACGGCATTCACGTAAGGAGGCGGTTGCACGCTGGCCCAGGAATCTCCGCCATCCTTCGACAGCACCAGCTTGGAGAGATTGCTCGCAATCACGATGTGGTCCAGCGCGTCAAGAGAAGTGAAGCTGACGTTGCCCAGCACGGGGCCACCCATCCAGGTTTTGCCCTGATCTTTCGAATGCAGCACGCCGTGTGCGGTGGCAGCGTACCAGGTGTCGGAAACCATCTTCACCTGAGACACGCGGCCGTTGATCTCGCTCTTGATCACTTCCCGTTTGGTCTGGGTAGTAGCGGAAGTATTCTTAAACTTCGACTTGCTGTTGGGAACGCGGCTGGTGACCGTGGTGACCTTCTCGGTCAGCAGCGTGTTGATCGGCTTCCAGGTGGCGTCTTTGGCATCGCGCAAGAAGACGCCCTTATTGGTGCCTGCGACCAAGGCTCCGCTCTCAGTCTGGTTTAGCGTAAACACGTCACGACCGCCAAGCCCGGCGCTGATCTGCTGCCAGGTCTGGCCGCGATCCTGCGACATGAAGACGCCGCCGCTGTCCTGATCGTTGACCACCGAGACATAGATGTTCGACGGATTGGCGCGATCAACCACCACCGCCGTCACCTTGCGGTAAACGAAGCCGTGATTGAACGGATGGAAGGAGACGCCGTTGTCGCTGCTGATGAGGACGCCGGTGCGATCGGTCGCGAGAAGCACCCGAGACGGATTGCGCGGGTCCACCATGATGTCGTTGACTACGACGCTGGGGCTGCTGATCTGCTTCCAGGTCTTGCCGGAATCGAGCGTGCGCCAGACGCCTTCAGTGGTGCCGGCATAGACCACAGGCTCATTGCTGGGGTCCTGCTGCAACACGCGCGTGCGCCGCGCCGAGAAGGGAATACCCTGAATCTTGTGGAACAGGGTGCCAGCATTCTCGCTGCGGTAGATGCCCGAGCAGGCGCTGGCATAAACCACGGAAGGATTCTTGTTGTCGATGATGATCGAGAAGACGTCGGAATCGTCGATCACGCCCTGCTTGATCTGCTTCCAGTTACGCCCGCCATCCTCCGTCTTCCAGGGAAGGTGCCAGGTGCCGGCATAAACGACATCCGGATTGCGGGGATCGACGGCGATGGATTCGAAATTCTTCAACTCGTTGTGGTTGACGGGCGAGATCTGGCGAAAGCTGTTGCCGGCGTCATCGCTGCGAAAGACTCCGTCCAGGGCTCCGAAGACGATCACGCTGGGATTGGAGGCTGCCACCGCCATGGCACGAATCGACTTGCCGTGTGCGCCGGGAAGCACTTCCCAGGTCTTGCCGCCATCGTGCGTACGGAAGAGGTCGCCACCGCCATCGTCCGCGCTCCA
>DATHDM010000153.1:0-18445 GCA_035319065.1 Terriglobales bacterium | reverse complement strand
ACGCTGGTGTACCCCAAGTGGATTCCGGGCGAGCACATGCCCAGCGGCCCGTTGGACGACCTGGCAGGCCTACGGTTCACAGCCAACGGCCAGGATCTGCCCTGGCGCCGTGACGATGTGGACATGTTTGCGATCCATGTTGAGATTCCGCAGGGCGCGAGCACGCTGGCGGTGGCAATGGACTACCTTGAGCCCAGCGCGGAGCGCGGGTTTTCCGGCGCCGCATCGGCAACCGAAAAGCTGGCGGTCATCAGCTGGAACCAGGTGCTCCTGTATCCGCAGGGACTGGCAGCCATGGAGGTGATGTTTGCGCCGCGGATGCGGCTGCCCGCAGGTTGGAAATTCGGCTCTCCCCTGGATGTGGCAAGGCAGGGCGACGTCATCGAGTTCGCGCCTGTATCGCTCTACAGCCTGGTGGACTCGCCGGTAATCGCAGGGCAGTATTTCCGCGTGGTGCCGCTGGCGCCGTCCGAGAAGATCCGCCACCAGATCGACATTGCGGCCGATAGCGAGGCCGCGCTGGCGATCGCGCCCAAGCTGGAGAAGGGCTATACCAATCTTGTACTGGAGACGGGGGCGCTGTTCGGCGCGCGGCATTATCGTCACTACGAATTTCTGCTGAGCCTGAGCGAGCACACTGCCCACTTCGGCCTCGAACACCACGAATCGAGCGACGACCGCGAGGGCGAGCGCTATCTCATCGACGAACCCCAGATTACGCTCGGCGCGGGCCTCTTTCCCCACGAGTTCACCCATTCCTGGAACGGCAAGTACCGCCGCCCCACGGGGCTTGCCACCTCCGACTACCAGCAGCCCATGAAGGGCGAACTGCTGTGGGTGTATGAGGGGCTGACGCAGTATCTCGGACATATCCTCACGGCGCGGAGTGAGCTGCACACCCCGGAGCAATACCGCGAGTCGCTGGCGATGACTGCCGCATTCATGCAAGTGCGTCCCGGGCGCAAGTGGCGTCCGCTGGAAGATACAGCCGTGGCTGCGCAACTGCTCTATGCCTCCCCGAACGCCTGGGACGCATGGCGTCGCAGCGTGGACTTTTATCCCGAAGGCGACCTGATCTGGCTCGACGCTGATGTGACGATTCGCCAGCTCACCAAGGGCCAAAAATCGCTCAACGACTTCTGCAAGCTTTTTTATGGCGGCTCGAGCGGCCAGCCGGAGGTCAAGCCCTACACCTTTGACGATCTCGTCAGCGCCATGGGCCAGGTCGTGGCGTACGACTGGCGGAAGTTCTTTCAGGATCGCGTCAATGCGATACAGCCGAACGCGCCGCTGGGCGGCATCGAGAATGGCGGCTGGAAACTGGCGTTCAATGACACCGTGAACCAATTCGCCAAGGACGAGGAGGATGTCTACAAGGCGGTGGGGCTGCACTATTCACTGGGGATGTCTCTGGGGGAGGACGGCAAGGTGCGGGACGTGGTTCCCGGCTATCCCGCCGCGCTGGCGGGAATTGCGCCGGGTATGAAAATCATCGCGGTAAATGGTCGCAAGTTTTCGCGCGATGTGATCCATGACGCTCTGAAGGCGTCCCAGGGGAGCAGACAGCCAATGGAAATTCTGGCGGAAAACGAGGACTTCTATCACACCTACAGCGTCAACTACCACGAGGGGGAAAAATACCCGCACCTGGTCCGGGACCAGGGCAAGCCGGACGTGCTGAGCGATGTGATTCGCCCGCTGGCCAGCCACCCTCAGTAGGCGCGGGTGGCCTACTGCGTCTGCCGAGTATCCGATTCGCGCAAGCGGGCCGCTTTGCCGCGCAGGCCGCGCAGATAGTAGAGCTTGGCGCGGCGGACGTGAGCCGAGCGCACCACTTCGATCTTGTCGATTACCCTGGAGTTCAGGGGAAAGATGCGCTCCACCCCGTGGCCGAAACTGATCTTGCGCACCGTGAAGCTGGGTTGCGCCCCGCCACTGTAGGAGATCACCAGTCCTTCAAAGGCCTGCACGCGCTCTTTGTCGCCTTCCTTGATCTTGACGTGGACCCGCACGGTGTCGCCGGGCTTGAATTTGGGGATGTCGGTACGCTGCGTCTTGGCGACCAGCCGCTGAATGATCGGTGATGTTGACATGATTCCTCTTTCCTTCACATCTGCGGGGCCGAAGCCGCGACGCAGCAAATAGTCAGTGCCCTACTGTTCTTTCTGTGACACCTGGGCTAACAGTTTCCGGTCGTCCTCGCTCAGCTGCGCCGCATCGAGCAGATCGGGACGATTGCGCGAGGTCTTGGCCAAGGCTTCCTGGCGGCGCCAGCGGCGAATCTCGTCATGGTTCCCCGAGACCAGCAGCTGTGGAACGGCCATACCCCGGTATTCCGCGGGCCGGGTGTAGTGCGGATAGTCCAACAATCCGCCCGATACGCAGGTGGAACTGGGCCCGTTTCCGCCAAGCTCCGCGGCCGCGGTAAATGACTCCTGCTGCGCTGAGGCCTGGTTTCCCAGCGCGCCCGGAAGCAGCCGGGTGACAGCCTCCACCACCAGGGCGGCTGCCAGTTCGCCGCCGCTCAATACAAAATTCCCAACCGAGACCTCGCGGTCCGCCAAGTGGCGGCCGACGCGTTCATCCACGCCTTCGTAGCGGCCACAAATCAGCACGATGCGCTCAAGGGCCGCGAGCTGTGCCGCCATCGCCTGATCAAAAAGCTTTCCCTGCGGCGACAGCAGCACGACCGATTCGCGGGCCGCGCTGGAAAGCCGCTCGGCACGAGAGGGCAGCGCCAGCGTGTCCGCGCATTCAAAGATCGGTTCCGGCTTGAGCACCATGCCCTCGCCGCCGCCAAATGGGCGGTCATCGACGGTGCGGTGCTTATCTTTCGCAAATTCCCGAAGGTCGCGAACGCCAATCGCGATCCGCCCGGCTTCCAGCGCACGCCGGACGATGCCGTAGTCGAACGGCCCGCGAAAGAAATCCGGGAAAATGGTCAGGATCTCGAATTTCATCGCGGTTACCGCCATTCGGTTGGGCCAACCCGCCCCTGCCAACTGGCAGCGCGGCCCGCAAATCCAGGCTAATGCTGCCTCCGGCGTACCCTTCCCGAATTCGCCGCTTGCCGCTTCTTTTCCTCTCCTGTGAGCGGCGAATTGATCTCCAACATTCCCACCGGCAGCACCAACTCGACCCGTTTGGCGGCGACATCGATGCTGGCGATGTACTCGGCGGCGAAGGGCACCAGGTGTTCCTCGCTCTTCTTCCGGATCACCAGCAGCGGCGCCTCTCCGGCGCCAAACTGTACCTGCTCCACTATGCCCAGTTCGCGCGCTCCGGAAAATTCCGGCGACCTGGCCGAAACCTGGCACCCTACCAGATCCGATATGTACTGCACGCCCGGTTCAAGCTGCACGCGCTCGCTGGCGGGAATCTGAATTTCGGCTCCCAACAGCGTCTCGGCCTCGCTGATGGTGTCCACCCCTTGAAACTTCAAAACCAGTCGCGCCTTGTGCGGCCAGAACGCTTCCAGCGTCAACTCGCAGCGGCTGCCGTCGGCCAGCAATGCGAACAGGCGGCGGCGCTCGGCGAAAAGCTCGGGGAAATCACTGTGCAGGTCAGCCGCGACTTCGCCCCGGCGTCCCTGGGTCTTGGCGACGCGCGCCAGGGTAATGAACTCCTCCGCGCGGGCTATTCCACAATCTCCAGCACGTAACGCTTGCCGGCCTTCTCGCTCACGGCGGCAAGGATGTTGCGAATGGCGCGAGCCGTACGTCCCTGGCGCCCGATTAGCTTGCCCACGTCTTCTTCCGGGACTTCCAATTCGAGGATGACCTCGCCATTCTCCTCATAGGGATCAACGAACGTGTCGTCCGGCTTGCCGATCAGGGCATGCGCGATGGCAGCCACGAGGGCTTGCGGGTTCGGTCCGGAGTTTTCCACCTTGGGGGTCATATCTTCGAAGATGCTCGCACGCGACTGCTGGGCCGCCTAACCGCCGACTGCATTCTAGGCTGCCGGCGTTGCCACCGGCGCCTTCTGCCACAACTTGGCCACCCGATCCGACATCTGCGCACCCTTGGACAGCCAGTGTTCGACACGATCGCGCTTCAATTCCACGCTGGCCGGCGTAGTGCGCGGGTTATAAGTGCCCACGATCTCCACCGCGCGGCCGTTGCGGGCGCGCTCCTTCTCGATCACGACTACGCGGTAGTAAGGCTGCTTGCGCGCACCCATGCGCGCCAGACGAATCATTAGCACGTTAAGTAATTCCTTTTCTGTAATTTCCGGGCGATCGAAGAACGTCCGAGACTTCCTTCCAGGCGATCCGGTCGTGCCCTGGCACCTCACGGATGCGGGCACAAACTCTTATTATGCCGCATGTTGCAGGGAGGAGCAAGGGAAAGACGGGCTGAGCCGACAAGGGTTTAATGCTCAGGATTCGTCCTTCTTGGAGAAGAACTCAGGGGGCCCTCAGGGCGGCGATCACCTCGTCCGGTTCCGCCCGCTCCGTATAGTCCGCGCTGACCCAACGCCAGCGGACGGCGCCGTCGGAATTCAGGATGTAGGTTGCGGGCAGAGGAAGTTCCCAGGCGGGGTCGCTATTGATGAACGGCAGGTTGATGAAGACGCTCTGAAACAACTCCTGCTGGTAATCAGGCAAGCCGTAGACCAAGCCGAACTGGCGACCCACGCTGCTTCCCGAATCGCTCAGCAAGGGATAGCGGAGCTTGTGCTGCTCGCGCATAAAGCCGGTCTGACGGACATCCTGGGGGGAGATTGCAACCAGCGCTGCACCCGCCTGGTGGATTTCCGGCAGCGCTCGATCCAGGGCCTCGGCTTCTGCAATGCAGAAGGGACACCAGCGGCCGCGAAGAAAGCTGATGACCAGCGGTCCCCGGGCCAGCAGTTCGGCGGAGGCGAGCAGGGCTCCATCGGCGTCGGGAAGGGAAAACTCGGGCGCCCTGGCTCCGCGGGCAAGCACTCTCTCCAGCATGCCCGAGGATTTCAGTTCCTGAGTGACACGGTCATTGATCTCCAGCGTTGCCGGGGGAACATAGTGGCGCATCAACGCGCGGCGTTCGGCCAACTCCTCGCGCAGGGAAGCTTTGACCGGTTCGGATTCAGTCGCAGAAATGCCGCGCCACTTCATGGTAAGGGATCAGGAGCCAGGAAAGCGCATTCCAGCCAGTTTGCGGCTGAAGCTGGCCTTCCCCATATCTTTGAACATCTTCTTCATCTGCGCGTACTGGCGGAGAAGATTATTCACCTCCTGCACCGAGGTACCGGAGCCGCGGGCGATGCGTTTGCGACGGCTGCCGTTGATCACTTCGTGGTGCGAGCGCTCATAGGCGGTCATGGAGTTGATGATGGCTTCAATACGCGTGAACTCTTTCTCATCCACCTTGTCGGCAGCGTTCTGCAGGCCAGCGAAGGGGCCCACGCGCGGCAACATGCCAAGCAGGCTCTGGAAGGATCCCATCTTGCGCACCTGGCGAAGCTGGTCGCGAAAGTCCTCCAGACTGAAGCCGTCGCCCGTGAGCGCCTTCTTGGTGAACTCCTCGGCCTTCTTGCGATCGATATTCTCTTCCGCGCGCTCAATGAGCGAGAGGATGTCACCCATACCCAGGATGCGGGAGACGATGCGATCGGGATGGAAGGGCTCGAGGGCCTCATATTTCTCACCCACGCCAATGAATTTGATCGGCTGACCGGTGACATGACGTATGGAGAGGGCCGCGCCGCCACGGGCATCGCCGTCCATCTTGGTGAGGACCACGCCGGTGAGGGAAAGCTTCTTGTGAAACTCGTCGGCGGACTTGACGGCGTCCTGCCCAGTCATGGCATCGGCCACGAACAGGATCTCGCTGGGATTGAGCAGCCGCTTGAGGGACTGCATCTCCTCCATGAGTTGCTGGTCGATGTGCAGGCGCCCGGCGGTGTCGACGATGAGCACGTCGCAACCCGTGATGGTGGCCTCGCGGCGCGCTTCCTTGGACAACCGCTCGACCGTGGCGGTATTGGCGTCCTCTACCGTGCCCTCATAGATGGGCGCGCTGATAGCCTTGGCAACCACTTTGAGCTGCTCCCGCGCCGCCGGACGGTAAACGTCGACGGAGACCAGCATGGGGCGATGGCCGCCCTTCTTAAGCCAGTGGGCTAGCTTGCCCGAGGTGGTGGTTTTCCCGGACCCTTGCAGACCGGCCATGAGGACCACGGTGGGAGGCTGGGAGCCGAACCTGAAGCGGGCGGTGTCCTTGCCCAGCAGGAGCACCAGTTCATCGCGCACGATCTTGACAATCTGCTCAGCGGGGGTCAGCGCGGTCATGACCTCGGCGCCGAGGGCCTTTTCGCGCACGTGGTCGATCAACTCCTTGACCACCTTCACATTGACGTCGGCCTCGAGCAGCGCCAGACGGATTTCCCGCAGAGCTTCGCCAATGTTCTCTTCTGTAAGCTTTCCCTGGCCGCGCAGATTCTTGAATGCGCGTTGCAGCTTTTCACTGAGATTCTCAAACACATCCGCATTATAAATTGAGCAAAGCCGGGGATTTGGTGTGCCCCACACCGGCTGCCCTTACACGCGGCAGCGCGTTGCCGTTCCTGCTCAAAGCTAAAACGTAAGCGTTTTCCCCCAAACCCTGCGGCACTAAAGGGTGTGAACTAGATGTGTACCATCCAGGTAATATTCCTTTGGCGGAGGGTTACTGGAAAGCTATAGTCCCGGATAATCTCCGGCCGGCAGCGGACGGAGTCGTATTCGGCACTGGATGGGTTGTTTCGCCGGAACGAATAAACGGAGAAGCTCGTCAGGTACGCGGCATGGATGTAGCTTACTTAGGTTTATTCGGTGGGGCTCTGGTCTGCTCCTCCATTCTCACGCACTACATCCGCAATGAGGCGATGCGTCGGGGCTGGACGTCCCGCTCGGCGGGGGAGCGCGACGTACACTCCGGTCCGGTACCCCGTCTTGGCGGCGTCTCCATCTTCCTCTCCTTCCTGCTGGTGCTGGCCGGCTTTGCCATATTCAAGCAACTGCATGGCTCGACCGCGGTTTTGCCGGTGCGAACCGTGCTGGCGATCCTCGCCCCGGCCACTTTGATCTTTGGACTGGGGCTGGTGGACGACTTTCATCCCCTGTCGGCGCGGGTGAAGTTTGGCGTGCAGGTGATCGCCGCCCTGTCGCTGTTCGCCGGCGGGCTGCAGATCGATATTGTCCCGCTGCTTTTTGGCTACAAGAGCCTGGGCGCACTGATCACTCTGCCCTTGACCGTACTGTGGGTGCTCTGGATTTCCAACGCCTTCAACCTGATTGACGGCCTGGACGGGCTAAGCGCCGGCTCGGCGATGTTTTCCACCCTGGTGGTGTTCGTGGTATCGCTGTTCAGCAATAACAGCCTGGTATCGGTGCTGACGGTGATTCTGGCGGGCGCGATCCTGGGCTTCCTGCGCTACAACTTCAATCCCGCAACCATCTTTCTCGGGGATTGCGGCAGCCTGTTCCTGGGATTCATGCTGAGCGCCATCGCGCTGGCGGGCGCGCAGAAAGGCACGACCCTGGTAGCGGTGGCCATTCCGATCGTCTCCTTCGGGCTGCCCATCCTCGATGTTGCTCTCTCGGTGGCGCGGCGTTTCCTGAGCGGCCAACCGGTGTTCCGCGCCGACCGTGAGCACATTCACCATAAACTGCTCAAGCTGGGATTCTCGCAGCGGCAGGTAGTGACCATTCTTTATGGGGTCTCGGCGCTGCTTGGACTGCTCAGCCTGCTGATGCTCTATCCCAGCGGAAGTTCGGTGGGGGTGGTGCTGGCGGTGGTAGGAGTGGGAGTGTGGCTTGGCATTCAGCACCTGGGCTACCACGAATTTGTCGAGGTGGGTCGAGTGGCTAAGCGCGCGACGGAGCAGAAGCGGGTCATCGTCAACAACCTCGCGATCCGGCGCGCCAGCGAAGACCTGGCTTCCGCCGACGAGCTGGGCCGAGTGTGCCAGATCCTGGAAGTCGCGTTTCGCGAAAACGAATTCGACGGCTTCGACCTCCGCATCCGGCCGGGAAGGGTGCGCCAGTTGCCGCAGGGCTTCTTCCCCTACGAGAACGAGTTTCTGTTCAGTTGGGACAAGTCGGGCTCGCGTCCGTTTCACCGCGAGGGCGGACGCATGTGGCGGCTGAGCCTTGACCTGGGCACACCCAACCGAGGCCCGCTGGGATCGCTGTGTCTCTATCGCGCGTACTCGCGGAAATCGCTGCTGGTGGACATCAATCTTCTCACCACCGACTTCTCCGCCACTCTTTCCGATGCCGTTCGGCGCGGCCTGCAGGAAGCGCAGGCGGAGGAAGAGAGAGCAGCCAGAAGCGAACTGGCCGGCAGTGGCCGCTTCTATTCCCTGCCCGGTGACTGATCCCGCGCACAACGCTCCGCCAGTTTTTGCTGATTTATACTGGCTGACAGACCGCCAAATCATGTCCCCGGGCACCGCAATTACGAATCACTCCCCCGACGCGAAGACCTCCGGAAGCTCCGCCCCCCCAGCCGCGTTTCGTCTCAGCGTGCTGACGCCGGTGTACAACGAGCGGCATGTGGTGGAGGCCAGCCTGCGGCGGGTGCTGGCGCTCGATCACCCGCTGATCCGCAGCCTGGAGCTTATCGTGGTGGACGACTGCAGCCAGGACGGCACCAAGGAAGTCCTGGAGAACCTGGTTACGCAAGACTCGCGCATCCGTTTGATCCGCCACCAGCGCAACCAGGGCAAGGGAGCAGCGCTGCGAACGGCGATCGCCGCCGCCAGCGGAGACGTCTGCATCGTCCATGACGCCGACTTCGAATACAACCCCGCCGACATTCCCGCCTTGCTGGTTCCCTTTGCCGAGGAGGGGGCCGATGCGGTTTTTGGATCGCGTTACCTGACCGCGGCCTACCGCCGGGCGCTGATGCACCGTCACACCCTGATGAACAAGTGGCTGACTGCGCTGAGCAACTGGTTCACTGACCTGCACTTGACCGATCTCGAGACCGGCTACAAGGCCATCAATACCACCCTGCTTCAATCCATTCCTCTGCGGAGCAACGATTTTCGCTTCGAGGTGGAAATCACCTTCAAGCTGGCGAAACGCGGCGCACGCATCTTTGAGGTGCCCATCCGCTACCTGCCCCGCACCCGCGAGGAAGGCAAGAAGATCGGCGCCTGGGACGGCATCCTGGCGCTGGGAGCGATGATTCGTTTCAGCCTGATTGACGACCTCTACCAGAATGATGAATACGGCTCGCGGCTGCTCTCAGAGCTGGACAAGGCGCGGCGCTTCACGTTCTGGGTGGGAAAGACGCTGCGGCCTTACCTGGGTGACCGCATTCTGGAAGTTGGCGCCGGAGTCGCGAGCCTGACCCACCAGTTCATTCCGCGGGAGTTATACGTCGCCGGCGAGGCCAATCCCAATTACCTGCGCTATCTGCGAGCCTACGCGCTGGGGAAACCCTACCTGCACGTGATCGAGATCGACCCATCGAACCCAGATAGCCTTGCGGGAATGCAGGGCGAGTTTGACACAGTGATCCTGCTGAATGTGCTGGAGAGTGTTCCCGATCCCGAGGCCACTCTGCATGCCCTGCACGACTGCCTGCAGACAAAGGGACGCCTGCTGGTACAGGTACCGCAAGGCAAAGGCAGGTTCGGGTCGCTCGATGAGGCGCGTGGCCGCCGGATGCGTTTTGAGGAAGATGAATTGAAGGCCCTGCTGGCTCGCGCCGGACTCTCGGTGGAAGCGATGCTCGACTTCAACCGCCTTTCCGTCCCGGGCTGGTGGATCAACACCCGGCTCTTCCACCGCAAGCGCTTCTCCCGCGTGCAGTTGAAACTTCTGGACAGCGTCCTTCCCATCTTGCGCCCGTGGGATGGAATATGGCCGTGGCGGGGACTAAGCCTGATCGCAGTGGCAGTAAAAAGCTGAGGCGCGAGGTGCATGGAATGCGTGTTCTAGTCACAGGAGGAGCGGGCTTTCTGGGCTCCCATCTATCCGACGCTCTGCTGGGGGAGGGTTACTCGGTGATCGCCGTGGACAACCTGGTGACTGGCCGGGCGACCAATCTCGCTCACCTGCGGCGTGAACCCCGGTTCGAATTCCGGCAGTTGGACATCTGCCAGGAATTCGACTGCGGCAAGGTGGAGTACGTCTTCCACTTCGCCTGCCCAGCCAGTCCCGTGGACTACATGGTTCATGGCATTGAGACCCTGCGCGTGGGCTCGGCGGGCACTATGAATGCTCTGGACCACGCCAAGCGTTATGGAGCGAAGTTCTTTCTTGCCTCCACCTCGGAGTGCTACGGAGATCCACTGGTACATCCCCAGACCGAAAGCTACTGGGGCAACGTCAATCCCATAGGTCCACGTTCGGTGTACGACGAGGCCAAGCGTTTCTCGGAAGCCTCCACCGCCGCCTACCGGCGGTATTTCAACGTCGATACCCGAATCGTCCGCATCTTCAACACCTACGGGCCGCGCATGCAGATCAACGATGGCCGCGTGATCCCCAACTTCATGAAGCAGGCGCTTACGGGCGCCGAGTTGACGGTATATGGCGACGGCAGCCAGACGCGCAGTTTCTGCTACGTGCAGGATGAGATCGAGGGCATCCTGCGGCTGGCGAAATCGGAGGAGCACGCGCCGGTCAACATTGGAAATCCGAACGAGTTCACCATCCTGGAGTGTGCGAAACGGGTGCTGGAGGTCACTGGCTCAGCCAGCAAGCTACGGTTCGAGCCGCTGCCCCAGGATGATCCCAAGCAGCGCCGTCCTGACATCAGCAAAGCCAAAAAGCTGCTCGGCTGGGAGCCGAAGGTAGATTTGGACACGGGCCTCCGCCTGTCGCTGGAATATTTCCGCAAGGCAGTGGAGAAGCCGGTGGAGGTTGAGTCCTAGCCGGCGCATCGGATTGGTCCCGCTGGGAGCGGGGGTAAATCCAGGTCTGCCGGGGACGGTAGAACTGATGGTTGCCTGATCAGAGTTTCTAACCCTACTTGCGCTCTTTGCCGCTTCCTGTCTGTGAAGGCGGGCCAACCGGCACGCGACGGATGGGAACGATTGCCCCTTCCGCAGGCTGCGCCTGCGAAATGCGGCTGAGCATCTCCGTCTGCAGGGCGCGCATGAAGTCCTGCATTTCTTTCTGCATCTGCTCCATGCGCTCGCGCATTTGCAGGATGATGGCGATACCGGAGATGTTGACCCCCAGGTCGCGCGCCAAGGTGATGATGAATTCCAAGCGCTCCAGGTCCTCGTCGGTATAAAGCCGGGTGTTTCCCTCGGTGCGGGAGGGCTTGAGCAGTCCTTCCCGCTCGTAGAGGCGCAGCGTCTGGGGATGGATGTCGTACATCTCGGCCACTGCCGAGATCATGTAGGCACCCTTGCCGCGCTTCTTAGCCATCAGTTCCCTCGCTGAGCCGGAATTTTACTTCTAAAGCGGACGATGGGTCACGGCAACGCGATGACACCTCATGTTCCCAGGAGCTGTCTCCGTGCTGCCAGGGATGCGATCAGGGCTGAGGATCCTGCATAACCGGTTCTGGAGCGCGCAACAGCCGCAAGGCAGCCCTGATGCCGAAGGCCACAACTCCCCCCCGCCGCGATCAGCAGCCCAACCCGCAAGGAACTCATGCCCAGGATTTGCTCGTGCTCGCTGCGAACCACGGAAAAGCCCAACAGCAGGGCGGGTGGGATCCCTAATGCTACGGCCCCCAGGGCTCCGCCAGGAACGCGAAATGGACGCGGCAGGTCAGGCTGCTTGACGCGCAAGACAACCAGGGCGATGAATTCAAGCAGCAGACTGGAGCCATAGATCAGAATATCGATGGTCACCAGGCGCTCGAAACCCAGCCCCAGGCAGAGCCCCCAAGCGGCAGCACAAACCAGGATGGCCACCCATGGCGCCTGAGTTCGCGGATGCAACCTGGCGAAAACGGCCGGCAGCAGCCCATTCTGCGCCATCGCCAGCGGCAGGCGCGAGTAGCTTAGGACCAGGCAATTAAACATTCCGAAGGCGCTGATCTCCCGCCCAAGACCACCGCGAGGCGCAGCCCGGGTCCGCCGACGAGGCCCGCCAGATCCGCCCACGATCCTGTCTCCCAGGCATTGGGGCTGATTCCGGTCAGCGAAATGGCAGCCACGGGAAGAATGTAGCTGAGAGCAACAATCGCTACCGACGCCAGAATCGCCCGCGGGTAAGTGCGCTGCGGCTGCTCGACTTCGCCCGCGATGGTGGAGGCGTTGTCCCAGCCCATGTAATTCCACATGGCAACCAGCAATCCGCCGACGATTCCGACCTGCATGCCGCTGGGAGCACTGTGAACCAAAGACCCCGAAGCCACCGAAGCCAACGCGCCATGCTTAAACGGCGCCAGCAGAACGATTAATGCGAACGGCGCGGAGAGCAGCAGAAACATCCCTACCGAAGTGGTCACCACGACGCGGATGCCGGCGATATTCATGAAGGCGCATACCGCCACCACTGTGACGCCCACCATCACGCCGCGATGGCCCACACTCAATCCGGGAACCATTCGCGCCAGATAGTCGACAAAGAGCGTGGGGTAGATCGCCATGTCAAAGATGCTTGCGGCCAGGGAAAGCCACGCTTCCTGAAATCCCCAGAAGTCTCCCATCGCGCACCGCACCCAGGCGTAGTAGCCGCCTTCGGCGGGGATAGCGCTGGAGAGTTCGCCCATCATGAGAGCCGTGGGGAGGCTCCACAGGATCGGCGTGAGCAGCAGAATCACCATGCCCCGCACATAGCCAGCGCCGCGGACGATGTCTTCGGTGCCGTAGGCGGCCCCGGAGACCATGAAGAATGTGGCAATGACCAGAGGCCAGAAGGTGAGTTTGCGGAGTTGGGTTCGGCGCGGGTGAGGCAAGCTCGATTCAGACCGGAGCGGCGCGGCGGGGTACATCAATTTCGATGGCGCCTCCTCGAAGTAAACGCCTGCAGGAGCGGTATGCGCAGCATAGGGCGCATTGGCAGAACGGTAAAGAAAAAAACAGCCGCTACATTCCTGTCATCCTGAGTCAGCGTCAGGCCGGGGAGGAATCTGCAACATTATTAGGGTGCGGCGCCTTCCCCGTTGTTCGCCGCCACTCCGGCTCGGTGATCGCATAGATGAGATGGGGGAGGTGATGCCAGGGGATCTGGTGATGGATTGTCAAACCGTTCTTTTCAGCGACCCGGCGCGATGGCAGATTCTCCGGGCGGATCAGCGAGATGACGCGAGCAAGCCGCAGCGTGCGAAAAGCATACTCCAAGCAGCTGCGGGCAGCCTCGGTTGCATACCCGCGCCGCCACTGGTCGCGGCGAACGTGGTAGCCCACCTCTATTTCCGGCCTGCCTTCGACCATCTGCCGCACCAGGCCGCAGTCCCCGATCAGCTCACCGGAGGTTTTCAGCGCCATGCCGTACAGCCCGTATCCCTCATTTTCGTAGCGGTCGAGGTTGCGGTCGATCCATCGGCAAACGCCCTCGTAAGCAAGAGGCGCAGGATAGAACTGCATGGCGATGGGATCACCCAGAACGGCGAAGAGGGCATCGCTGTCGGAAAGCGTAAGGCGGCGGAGGTAGAGCCGCGGCGTCTCGAGAACGATGCCAACCTGGCCAGGGGCGGTCATGGAGAAGAGATTCCGGTCACAGGTGCAAGGACGCGCAATTCCCAGTCCCGGGCGCGGTCAGACGTTCTTGAACAGCTCTTCACGGGGATCCTCGGGATTCAATTTAGCCAGCTCGCGCAGGATCTCCTTGGAGCGCTCATCGCGGATCTGCGGAATCGTAACCTTGACTTCGACAATCTCGTCACCGCGGACGCCTTCACGGGTTGCAGATGGCACGCCTTTCTCGCGCAAACGGAGTTTCTGGCCGGACTGGGTTCCCGGCGGAATGCGTAACAGGGCCCGGCCATCGATGGTGGGTACCTCGATCTTGGCTCCCAGCGCGGCCTCGGTGGGGGAGATGGGGACGGTGAGATAGATGTCATCACCTTCTCGGCGAAAGAGGGGATGGTCGCCGATCCGCACGATGATGTAAAGGTCTCCGGGCTCGCCGCCGTGCAGTCCGGCATTTCCCTTCCCTGGAATTCGAATGCGCTGGCCATCGCGGGTTCCAGGCTTGATGCGAATCTCGAGCGGCTCAGTGCGATTCACCGTGCCAACTCCGGAGCAGATGGGGCACACGGTGCGGTCTTTGCCTGTGCCGCCGCATCGCGGGCAAGGCACGCTGAATTTCATGCGGCCGCTGGTTTGCGTGACGGTGCCCTTCCCTGCGCATTGCGGGCAGGTATCCGGCTTCTCGATATAGCCCAGGCCGTGACAATTCGTGCAGGTGTCGGTGCGGGTGATGTTTAGGCGCATGACCCCGCCGCGGATGGCCTGCCAGAACGGCACACTGACCTGGTACTCGAGATCGGTCCCGGGCTCCGGCCCCTCGGGCTCCAGGCCGAAACCGCCCCGGCCGCTGCCGGTAAAGATGTTGGAAAAAATGTCGCGGAAGCTTGACTTCTTGCCGGCCTGGGCCCCGCCCTCGCCCATGTCGGAGAAATCGAAGCCGCTGAAGTCAAAGGGGACACCCTGCGCGGAGCCCGCACCCGCCGCTCCGGGAAAACCTCCGCCCTGGGCGGCCCGCGCATAGGCTTCGGCTGCCGCCGGATCGATGTTGTCCGAATAGTAGCCTAACTGGTCGTAAACCTTGCGCTTCTTGGGATCGCTGAGGACGTCGTTGGCCTCGGAGATGAGCTTGAATTTTTCCTCGGCAGATTTATCGCCGGGATTGACGTCGGGGTGGTA
Organism: Terriglobales bacterium; assembly: GCA_035319065.1. Lineage (GTDB taxonomy): Bacteria > Acidobacteriota > Terriglobia > Terriglobales > Acidobacteriaceae > DASPRM01. The sequence goes on along the minus strand of DATHDM010000153.1, from coordinate 3,694 downwards.
CTTGCGCGCAAGCTTGCGGAAGGCCTTGCGGATCTCGTCCGCGGAGGCAGACCTCTTGACGCCCAGAGTCTCGTAGTAATCCTTCTTGGCCGTCGTTACCATGGATCAGTTGTCAGCAATCAGCAGTCAGCACTCAGCACCGTCTGCTCACCAATTCAAATCGCTCACCGGAGGAATTACAAAGCGCTCGATGTGCTCGGCGGCATCGTGGACGACGGGAATCCGCCGGACGCCGCTGGGTGAATCCTCAACTACGTACCACTCGTCCACACCGGGAATGAAGTTCACGAAGTAACTTTGACCATTCAATTCAATCTGCATTCTGTGTTCTTCCCTCTGAAAATCCTGTTCTCGGATCGGCAAAACCGGCCTTTCCGAAAAATCGTTGCCGCGGACCGACACCGGCTCGACGGATCAGGTTCTATCCGCACGATCCGTGTCAATCCGCGGCGAGCTTCAGATGGCGGCGGCTCCAAACGCTGCGCCGCACGCGTTACTTCTTCTCGTCAACGTCGACGTACTCGGCGTCGATCACGCCCTCGTCCTTCTTCTGGCCCTGGCCGTCAGCCCCGGGCTGCGGACCACCGGGACGCGCGCCAGCGCCTGGCTGAGCCTGCTGGGCGGTGGCCTGGTACATCTTCTCGGCCAGCTTATGCGAAGCCTGGGTGAGGCGATTACGGGCCGACTCCATCTGCGACTTATCGTTGGATTCCAGCGCCTTCTTGGCGTCGGCCAGGGCAGCTTCGACATCACCGCGCTCGGAGCCGGAGATCTTGTCGCCATGCTCGCGGAACATCTTCTCCACGCCGTAAATCATGGAGTCGAGCTGGTTGCGAGCCTCGATTTCCTCCCGCTTGGCCTTGTCTTCGGCGGCATGCGAATCGGCTTCCTTCGCCATCCGCTCCACCTCTTCCTTACTGAGGCCGGAAGACGACGTAATGGTGATCTTCTGGTCTTTCTGGGTAGCCAGGTCCTTGGCGGTAACGTTGAGGATGCCGTTGGCATCGATGTCAAACGTGACCTCGATCTGCGGCACACCACGCGGAGCCGGTGGGATCCCACTGAGGTGGAACTTCCCCAGGGTGCGGTTCTGCGCTGCCATTGGGCGCTCGCCCTGCAGCACATGGACCTCCACCGAGGTCTGGTTGTCCGCGGCGGTGGAGAAGATCTCCGACTTGCGGGTCGGGATGGTGGTGTTGCGCGGAATCATCGCAGTGGAAACTCCGCCCAGGGTCTCGATGGAGAGCGTCAGCGGAGTGACGTCGAGCAGCAGCAGGTCCTTCACATCGCCGCCGAGCACGCCGCCCTGGATAGCCGCACCCACTGCGACCACCTCATCCGGGTTCACGCCCTTATGCGGATCTTTGCCGAACAACTCCTTCACCAGCGCCTGGATGCGCGGCGTGCGGGTCTGGCCGCCCACCAATACGACTTCGTCGATCTTGTCGGGGGTGACGCCGGCGTCGCTCATGGCCTGCTTGCAGGGGTTGACGGAGCGCTGAATGATGTCCTCCACCATCGATTCCAGCTTGGCGCGGGTAAGCCGCTTCACCAGGTGCTTGGGACCGGTGGCATCCGCCGTGATGAAGGGCAGATTGATCTCCGTCTCCATGGTGGTGGAGAGCTCGATCTTGGCGCGCTCTGCCGCGTCGCGCAAGCGCTGCAGCGCCATCTCGTTGCCCTTGGCGCGCAGGTCGAGGCCTTCGTCCTTTTTGAACTCGTCGATCAGCCAGTCCACGATGCGCTGGTCGATATTGTCGCCGCCCAGGTGGGTGTCGCCGTTGGTGGACTTCACCTCGATAACCCCTTCGCCGACCTCCAGGATGGAGATATCAAAGGTGCCGCCGCCGAAGTCGTAGACCGCGATGGTCTCATCCTTCTTCTTGTCGAGTCCGTAGGCCAGCGCAGCCGCGGTGGGCTCGTTGATGATGCGTTTCACGTTGAGGCCGGCAATCTGGCCGGCATCCTTGGTGGCTTGCCGCTGGGCATCATTGAAATATGCCGGCACGGTGATCACGGCATCGGCAACGGTTTCGCCGAGGTAGTCTTCAGCGGCCTTCTTGAGCTTCTGCAAGATCAGCGCCGAGATTTGCGGGGGGGTGTATTCCTTGCCCTGCGCCACGACCGCGACGTGGTCGCCAGACTTGACCACTTTGTAAGGCACCATCTTCATCTCTTCGGTCACTTCGTCGAAGCGGCGCCCCATGAATCGCTTGATGGAATAAATGGTGTTCTGGGGGTTGGTGATGGCCTGGCGCTTGGCGACCTGTCCGACCAGGCGCTCGCCCGATTGCGTGAAGGCGACAACGGATGGCGTGGTCCGCCCGCCTTCCTCGTTGGGAATCACTTTGGGCTCCCCACCTTCCATAACCGCGACCACGGAGTTGGTGGTTCCCAAGTCAATGCCAATAATCTTCGCCATGAAGATTTCCTCCTCCTAATTCCTATAAGTGCTTGATCTGAAGCCGGTTTGGCTGTCGAGGAGCATTTATAACGTCAACATGCTAGAACCTGAGTCTATCACTGTCAAGTTCTTAGATGAGCTTGGGAAACAAGAGGTTGCGGGAAAATCGTCAGTCAGACATTGCGCTAAGCTATTGATAACATTGGCTTAAATCCTTGTCGGCAGGATTTCTCCGGAGGCTGCCGAACGCCGAAGCACCCCACAGGGGGGCTCAGTCGAAGCGCTCGTAGACGATCGCCTTGCGATCCCATCCGAGGGTCTTGAGCAGTTCGCGATTGGCGTTCACCATGTCGCGCAGGCCACAGATGTAGGCATCCAGATCGCGGCGACCCTCGGCCAGCTTGCGCACATGCTCCTGCACGTATCCGGTGGCGCCGGACCAGGCAGGATCTTCCCGGCTGAGCGTGGGGATGTAGTGGAAGTTGGAGTGGCGACGCTCCAGTTCGCGGAATTCCTCGTCATAGTAAAGGTACTCCTGGTAGCGCACGCCAAACACCAGCCAAAACTCCCTGCCCTGGTTGCGCGCCGGATCGGAAAACAGCCAGTGGATCATTCCGCGAATCGGGGCAATTCCGGTTCCCGTGGCGACAAAGATTGAGGTGCGCAGCGGGTTCTTGAGAACGAAGTAACCGTGCGGGCCGTGGAATCTGACCGCCTCGCCTTCCTCCAGATCGCACAGAAAATTGGAGAAGAAGCCGTCGGGCACGCGGTTCAGGCAGAGATCGAAGGTGCGATCGTTGCGCGGCGGCGAGGCGATGGAATAAGCGCGGGTAATTTCGCGGCCGTCGTGCATGGCACGAATCGATACGAACTGGCCCGCGTGAAAATCGAAGCGCGGCAGGTCCTCGACCTCGAATTGCAAGTGCCTGGTTCCCGAGGAGAGCGCCACCGCCTGGCGCAAGCGCGCCGTCAAGATGTTACTGTCTGACATTGTTGCTTTTGCGAGAGGAATTCCCTGCTTTCATTATAGTTATTGGATTCCGCGAGCGCGGTTTTGGTTCAGGTCCGGCGAAAGGTCCGCCTCGCTCGAGAGCCGGATGAGCTGCCAGGAGCGCCTTCTACTCCACCGTCACCGACTTGGCCAGGTTCCGCGGTTGGTCCACGTCGCATCCGCGGCGGACGGCAATGTGGTAAGCCAGGAGCTGCAGGGGAACGATCTCCAGGATCGGGGAGAGCAGCTCGGGCGCCGCCGGCACGAACAGGGTGTGGTCGGCAGCCTCGCGTATCTCC
>DATHDM010000152.1:0-7597 GCA_035319065.1 Terriglobales bacterium | reverse complement strand
AGAATGGCAAGGTTAATTGGGCATCGGAGCTTTGCTGACTTATCTTCTTTCCTCGTTTGAATACACTCGATAAGTCCAGTTCATTGTAGGGCACACATACTCTGTGCCTGCGAAGCGCGAGCACCACCGTACGAACACCGGGCATGGCTTCACCGCGGAGATAGCGATCGAGCTGAGCTCGCGCTACTCCAATCGAACCTGCGAACGCTTCATCGCTTACGCCTCTTTTCTTTGCCTTGTTGTAACTCTTCCATAACTGCTCGCCAAAGCGCATCGCAAAATCGTCGTCCTCTTGAGTGCGTTTCATGCAGCTGAAGGCCTTTCGAGAGGGAAAGTTCTTGTTATGTAACTTAAGATACACGTAATATAAGTTACAAGATGCTACCCATTGCGGTTATCTGCGATCCCATCCAATATCTAGTAGCAGCTGTGGTCGCGGGAGTTGGCGTCTAAACTATGCGTGCGAGGGGTAAGGCAAAATGACAGATGCGGACAGCGTACTTCAGAAGGAGGCCGAGATCTTCGAGCGACACCGCTCCACGTGGGCAGACTCCCATGAGGGCCAGTTTGTCCTCATAAGAGGCTCCCAAATCGCGACTTGTAAGTTGCAAATTGACTGGTTGGACTCTCCTTGCTGGCGCAGACACTTTTGGGAACTATCCAGACTACGCGGCTTCAATTAGCTTTCCAGGCACGAACCTGAAATCCCTGGATACAATTAAGATCGTAGCCTGCAGCCTCGTGAAGCAAGAATATGCCTGTCTTATCGGCCGAAATATTCTACGCAGATGGCGCCTAACTTACGACGGCCCATCTGGAAGAGTTCTCATCGAAGACTGATCCTCGGACCAAAAAGATACACTCAGTTGCGGCGTTTTAGCGGACGTACTATCTTTGCACGTGCCAAATATCGGAGAAAATCCCGCATTTTCCACGAGAGGTAGAGTTTGTACTCAATTTCCCTGTGGAACTCTTGTGAAGAGTGTGCAAGACGCCATCGCAAGCAGCGAGACTAGTGGAGATTGCCAAGGAAGTCGACTAAAGTGCGGGTTTTTACCAGGTATTGAAAAAGGGGCAAGTAGTTGGACGGGAGGTACTTAGCAAAACTTCCCACATTTCCTAAGCTCCCTACTACTACTGCTTCTCTACGGCTTTTTAATTGAATATCCTGATGATATATAAGTAAGTCCGTCGCCTGGCTCCGGGAGATGTAGGGGGCCAGGGCCCTTGCGCGCAACCGAGGGCAACGGGCTTTAGGGGAGACTGGGATATGGAGATCACCGTCAGCAAGTCCGACCTCCTGAAGGAACTCACGGCTACTCAGGGAGTGGTCGAACGCAAGACTACGATCCCAATTCTGTCGCATTTCTTGTTTGAAGCCGCGGGTGACAGGCTCTCGATCACCGCCACCGATCTCGACCTGGGACTCAGGACCTCCTGTCCGGCGAAGGTGAAGAAAGAGGGCTCCTGCACCATTCCAGCGCGCAAGCTTTACGACTACGTGAAGCTGCTGCCCGAAGGCGACATCACCATCAAGTTGCTGGACAACCACTGGGTAAACATCCGCCTGGGGCGTTCGAACACCAAGATGGTCGGGATGGCGCGCTCCAATTTCCCTAGCCTGCCGGTGTTTCCGACGGCGGGCGTGATCCGGATTCCGGCGCAAGTGCTGCGTACCATGATCGCGAAGACGATTTTTGCGATTTCCAGCGAGGAGTCGCGCTACACGCTCAACGGCGCGCTGATGGTGCTGAAGCCGGAGTCGATCACCATGGTGGCGACCGACGGTCACCGCCTGGCCCACATCGAGAAGGCTCACGAAAGCTTCCCCGACGTTTCCGATCTCAGAACCCTGGTGCCCAAGAAGGCTATGGCGGAGCTAAATTCGCTGCTGCAGGCGAGCGACGGCGAGGCCATCGACTTTGCGCGCGATGAGTCGACGCTATTTTTCCGCATCGGCAATCGCGTACTCACCTCGCGGCAGCTTACCGGCCAGTTTCCCAACTATGAGGCGGTGCTGCCCAAGGACAACACCAAGCACGTCACCGTGCGCCTGGAGGACATCTCCGGGGCCATCCAACGGGTGGCGCAATTCGCCGATGAGCGATCGGGAGCCATCAAGCTGCGGCTGGACAAGGGCGTCATGACCGTGTCCTCCTCGTCGGCCGACACCGGCGAGTCGGAAGACACCATCGAAACCGCTTACCAGGCCGAGCCCATGGTGATCGGGTTCAATTCCGGTTATCTGTTGGACTTCTTCAAAGCAACCAGCGGCGGAGACATCCGCCTGGAGTTCAAGGATCCGCAGTCTGCCGGGCAGCTGCGTCCGGAAGACAACGGAGACGTGGACTTCAAGTACCGCTACATCGTGATGCCGATGCGGATCTGAGAGGGCATGGCAGCGCCTGGGCTCCTGCTTTCTGTCCGCCGCCTACCTCATTTGCGCCTCTCCCCCAACTTCTGGTCCTTTGTGGGCGCGCCCTGAGCTGACCGACCTTTCCTTGATTGACGCGCTCGCGATCACGTTTTACGCTCCCAATCCACAAAATCCTGCCTCTGGGGGCAATCATGAAGGGCTTCCGTGAATTCTTGCTGCGCGGCAACGTGGTGGATATGGCCATCGGTGTGGTGATCGGAGCGGCGTTCGGCACGGTGGTTACGGCGTTCGTCAAGGACCTGCTCACTCCGCTGATTGCGGCCCTCGTCAAGAAGCCGGACTTCTCCGCGCTTTCGTTTGAGATCAATGGCGTCAAGTTTCTCTACGGCGACTTCTTCAATGCGGCAATTTCCTTCTTGCTGATTGCGGCGGCGGTGTACTACTTCGTAGTCCTCCCGGTGAATGCGCTGGTGGCCCGCTTGAAGAAAGAGCCACCGCCGGATCCCAGCATGCGGTCCTGCCCGGAGTGCCTGAGCTCGATTCCGGCGGAGGCCCATCGCTGCTCACACTGCGGCCAGCCGGTAACGCCGGCACGCGCGGCGGGAGCGGCTTGAGCGGCCGTGGCCGGATAAGGTTCAAGCCGGCAGGGCTTGTGCATATCGGTCATCAGCATCATGATCGTGCAGTGAGATTTCCTGAAAGGGGCACCGTGCGCCGCCTGATCCTGCCAGTGACTCTCGTCCTGCTCATGGCTCATCCGCCGGCGTGGGCGAATTCCGACGCCGACGACAAGGTGCGGTTCGGGGAAAGCATCACCGTGGCGCCGGGGGAGAAGATCGGCGATGCCATCTGCTTCGGCTGCCTGGTGAAGGTTGAAGGCGAAGCCAGCGACGTGGTCGTGTTTGGCGGAAACGCTACGATTGACGGCAAGACGGCTGACGTGGCGGTCTTCGGCGGCTCGGTCACGCTGGGACCGAATGCGGATGTGCGCGGAGACGTGGATGTCGCCGGCGGCGACATCCACCGCGATCCGGCGGCGCGCGTGCAAGGCAAGGTGGCGAGCACGGCCGGGGAAGGCATGTTCGGCTTCGGCCTGGGCGCATGGTTCCTCTTTGTGCTGCTGGGAGCGATTCCGGTGGCGCTGATGACAACGCTATTGGGCTACCTGATCCTGAAAGAGCCGCGGGTCAGCGTGATTGCGAACGCGGCCAGTACCCAGACCGGATCGATGCTGCTCGCGGGGCTCGCGGTGGCGGTGCTTACGGTCCTGCTGTTGCTGTTCGGAGTCCGGGCAGGACACGGGATCCGGCCTCTGCTGCTGCTGCTCTGCGTGGGGTTCCTGGTGACTCTGGTGGTCGGCTATACCGGCGTGAGTTCGTGGATCGGGCGGCGGCTGACGAAGAAAGCACAGCCGCTGGCGGTGGTGCTGATTGGGGCGGTCGCGATTTGCATTTTGCAGGCGATTCCACTCGTGGGCGCACTCGCGGGCCTGGTGTTTCTGCTGGTGGCGCTGGGCGCAGCGGTCTGGACCGGCTACGGCAGCGCGCAGGACTGGTTTCGCGCGCATGTAGGTTGAGCCGTCCCGCTGTCCACCGCAAGTTTGGCGATGCGCGATAACCTGGAGTTGGACGGAGCGTGAGGGACCGCGGGCGGCACCAGCTATTCGACTATCGCTGGCTGCTCGGTTGATCCGCGAGTTGGCGATAACGGCGCGGAGTGATCCCCAACAGGCGAACGAAAGCCCTTCTCATCACGTCAGCGTTGTTGAATCCAGCGGCCGAGGCCACCTGCTTGAGCCCTCTGTCGGTGCGCTCCAGCTGACGACGCGCCGCCTCGACCCGCATCTGCAGTACATAGTGCGATGGTGTCGTACCCACCTCTCGGGTGAATACGCGCTCGAAGTTCCGCACGCTCATCGACATCCGCTCGGCGAGGTTCTCGACCGACAGTCGAGCCTGCAGATGTTCGGCAATCCAGATCTGCAGCTCACGGAGCGACATCATCTCGGAAGCCTGCGAGGCCAGCGAAACGCTAACTTGCGGTTGTCCACCCGGGCGGCGCAGAAACAAAACCAGCTCACGGGCAGCTTCATGTGCGAGACCGGCGCCACAATCTTCTTCCACCCAGGCCAGCGCGAGATCGATGCCTGCGGATATGCCGGCCGAGGTGTAGATGTTTCCATCTTTGACCCACAGGGGATCATGCTGGACGCGCACCCCCGGATAGCGGGTTGCCATTTCGCGGCCGAATCTCCAGTGCGCGGTCGCCCGGCGGCCGTTCAACAGCCCCGCCTCGGCGAGCAGAAAGGCGCCAACGCACACGGCACCCAGGCGGCGCACTTCTGCTGCCTTCTTCTTCAGCCAGCCGGAGAGCGCTGCGTCGCGCACGGTTCGACTACCCAGTCCGCAAACCAGGAGCACCGAGTCGCAGGGGCTTTCGACTTGGCTGAAGTGTCGCTTGGCGACGAAGGTCAACACGCCGCCCTCGCCCTCGACCGTAAGGCGGTCTGTGTTGGTGGCGACCTCGATCTCGTAGATGTTCCTGCCCGCAAGGCGATTGACGGAGTTGAACACCTGCAGAGGCCCAACCAGATCGAGCTCGTCAACGGGCGGCACAACCACCACGAGGATGCGGCGGCTCGGGGCGTGGCGATGCGTGCCGGATGGTTTGTTTGCAGTGGCCATGCCTTGAGTCACTATGCCGTGCGCCTTACGCGTCGCGCAAGGCTGAACAAGCGGCGCTGGCGGATTTTGACGAATCTGCGTCGCAAATCGCCGCCTCGGCTTCGCTAGGATCGCCCGGGAAGCAGATTGGGAATTGAAAGGTGGCATGGCAAGGAGGAGGCATCGTGAGGCATGGTTGGATTCGGATGGTTGGCGCGGCACTGCTCATCGGCACCGCATTCCCGACGCACCTCGCCTCTCAAACAGAGACCGCTCACGCCCCCGGTCCATATGCACGCATCGCAATCATGCGCGCTCTGGATGGCCACTCGGTCGACTGGGAGGCCGGCTACGTCCGGCATCTGGAGTGGCACCGGCAGGCCAAGGACCCATTTGGCTGGTACAGCTATTCGGTCTGGGCATCCGGTGAACGGCAGCGGTGGATCATCTATGCAACGTTCGGACATAGCGCGGCCGAACTCAGCAACCCGGTATCGCCAGCGGAAGATGAGCGAGACAACCTCATCAACGTCCTGCCGCACGCGCAATTCCTGGGAAACGGTGTGTACGAGGTCCTGCCCGCACTTTCGCGCGGCAACGGTGTGCCCACTCCCACCCTGCGGGCCGACTACACAACGGTGGAGCTGGTGCGCGGGGCGGGCAAGGCGTTCGAGGAGGCCATTGCCGCCGAGCAATCAAAGCTGCGGGGTGAGACCCTCTGGTACCGGCTGGTCGCGGGCGGAAGCCCGCTGTGCTATGTCCGCCTCCGGCCCCACGCAAGCTTGGCCAGCATTCTGGATGAGCGCTCAGATCTGGCGCTTCCAGAAAACGTCAACGGACTGGTCTCGAAAGTGACGGTAGAGATCCTGAATCTGCGTCCGAACATGTTGGTTAATGTAACCGCTGAGACCGCGCACTGAGGCCTGGGGCTGCAATGCCTCGGGCTCCGAAAGCGCCTGCGCTCCGCGACTCAGGGGCGACGAGACGGTGCTGGCTGCGCGACTCGAGCGCCGCTTGCGCCCGATCTTCGGCGGCAACGGCAGTGGCCAATTTTGTTCATCGTAAGCTGCTGAATCGGAACTACTTACGGCGCCTCCCGCGCCTCGAAAAACTCTCTCCATGTGGTAAAATTGAAGCGGGTTTTTTGGGCACTAAGTTACTGAAATTTCAAGCATTTGAATGGCTGCGGACCAGGCAGTCCGGCAGCGGATTTTTTGTCCCGAAGGCCCGCGAAAAACCGCCTCGGCGCCCCAGCCGTCAGGCCAGTGATGTGCGGGGTCAGTCAAGGTCCGAGGTCCCGGACGCCGCCGATGAGCGCAGCGCACGCTGGCTGCGCAGGCTCAGCAGTTCCGCACGGATTGCGGCTGCGCACGCGTGCGGGGCACGATGGGAGTTCGATGCCCGCCAAAGAAACTCGCAGCGAGACAGCACTCGCCGAAGAGAACGAAATCACCGCGACAAGCAAGAACGGCAAGCCGGCCAGCAAGAACGGCAACGGGGCCGAGGGGAACTACACCGCCGAGTCGATCAAGGTACTGGGCGGCATGGAAGCGGTGCGCAAGCGGCCGGCGATGTACATCGGGTCAACCGGTGAGCTGGGCTTGCACCACCTGGTTTACGAGGTGGTGGACAACTCGGTGGACGAAGCGCTGGCCGGCTATGCGTCGCGGGTGGACGTCACCATCCACATCGACAATTCAATCACCGTGATCGACGACGGCCGCGGCATTCCCGTGGATGACATGGTGATCGACGGCGAAAAGATTCCCGCCGCCCAGGTGGTCATGACCACGCTGCACGCCGGCGGCAAGTTCGACAGCTCGACCTACAAAGTTTCCGGCGGCCTGCACGGGGTGGGCGTCTCCTGCGTGAATGCGCTGAGCGAGGAGCTCAACCTGGAGATCTGGCGCAACGGTTTCACCTGGGAGCAGTCCTACGCCAAGGGCGATCCCACGACGAAGCTGAAGAAGACGGGAAGCGCGGGACGCAAGGTGGGGACCAAGGTGAACTTCCGCCCCGATCGCGGAATCTTCACCGTCACCGAGTACAACTTCGACACGCTGGCGCAGCGGCTGCGCGAGCTGGCCTTCCTCAACAAGGGCCTGGTGATCACGCTTACCGACGAGCGCACCACCGATCCCAAGACCGGAGAAGCCAAGAAGCTGGAGTTCAAGTACAACGGCGGTATCGCCGAGTTCGTGAAGCACCTGAACCGCGGCAAGAACGTGCTGCACGACAAGCCCATCTACATGGAAGCCACGCGCGACGGCGTGGAGATGGAAATCGCCATCCAGTACAACGATGGCTACTCGGAGAACATCTTCAGCTTCGCCAACAACATCAACACGGTGGACGGCGGCACGCATCTCTCCGGCTTCCGCACTGCGCTCACGCGCACCATCAACTATTTCGGTCAGCAGCTCGGCCTGTTCAAGGACGTGAAAGAGAATCTGACCGGCGACGACGTGCGCGAAGGGCTGGTGGCGGTGATCAGCGTGAAGCTCTCGCAGCCGCAGTTTGAAGGCCAGACCAAAGGCAAGCTGAATTCCGATATCGC
>DATHDM010000151.1:0-3020 GCA_035319065.1 Terriglobales bacterium | reverse complement strand
CTCGTGGCAAGTACAAAGGCGAAAAGCCCGGCCTCTCGGCTGGGCTTTCTTTCGTGTTTGTTAGACGTGCTCAAGCGATGCGTCGGGCGTTTGCATTATTGACGTAAACAGTCAATGAGTGAAATGACGATTTAACATTAAGAATCTGCGCAGGTCCGCCCCCGCAGGTATACGGCCCGGCAAGCCGTGAGTACAGATTATGCGAGGCGAAGGATGGAGATTGACGTCAACTCTGTGGTTTTGGCGACGCGTGTTTATGCTGCGTTGCGCGAGCGCTTTTTTATAGGGGATGCCCCCGGGGATTCGGCGGAGGCGGACGGTGGTGAAGTGCTGGCCGCCATCAGCGGCGCCATCGTGAGTTATTTGGAAGAACAAATCGGGGCAAGCTAAGGAAGACCTACACGCCAGTTCAGTTTGGCGCTCACGATAATGATTGAAATCGCGATTTTTCGCCAACGAGCCAGAAACCGTTGGGTGGTTCTCTCCGTTATTGTCCTTTCTCAGCTGGATCAACACCGCACGCTCAGCTACTCAGAGAAATCAGGAATCAGGGCTATGATGGACAGCTACGACCTCATGAAACGGAGGCAAGAGCGATGAGCCACGGATACAGCATGCTTGGATATGTCGTGATCGTGATCCTCTACGCGGTGATCGGGCTCATGGCTTCGGCGGGCACCATCTCCATAGTCCGGAAAATCCTCGCGCCCAAGGCAGAGCAGATCTTCTACGCGATCTTCCTCATCTTGATCGCCGCGTTCTACCTGGCTTTCACGGCCTACTTTGGAGTCGCGACGGCGTGGCGCCTGGAAACGGCTGCCGTCGTGGCGTTTGCTGCGCTAGGCCTGCTGGGCACGCGCCTGCCCTTCGCCTTGATTGTCGGTTATCCTCTGCACGGGCTGTGGGACCTGCTACACGAACTTCAAGCGCATGGAGTCTGCTCAGCGTTCGACCCGGGTCGATTGACCGCAATCCCACTCGCCTACGGAGTCTTTTGTGCGGCTTTCGACTTCTGCATGGGCGTGTATTTCTATACCCGACGCTCCGCGTGGAGTGCCGCGTGGAAGGCGGTGCCGTAGCTTCGTTGCTCTGTCGTAATGAGACGGGCCAATGAGTGTAATGATTCCATAACAATGTCGGCTCCCGTCGACCGAGTAGACTTTGGAAGCGCAAACCACCAAAGGGCTCGGAGGAAAGGAGCCGAACATGCTGATTATAGGCTGTGATTATCATCCGGGCTTCCAGCAAATTGCGTTTGTGGACACCGAGACAGGGGAGTGCGGAGAACAGCGGTTGGCGCACCGCGAAGAGGCCGAGCAGTTCTACGTCGGGCTCAAAGGGCAAAGGGTGCGGGTGGGCATGGAAGCCAGCGGGCACGCGCGCTGGTTCGAGCGCCTGCTGCATGACTTGCAGTTCGAGTTGTGGATCGGGGATGCGGCGGAGATTCGAACCAAACGAGTGCGCAAGCAGAAGACCGATCGACAGGATGCGCAGCTGTTGTTGCGGCTCATGAGGGAAGACCGTTTCCCGCGCATCTGGGTGCCGGATACGGAGAACCGCGATCTACGGCAGCTGTTGTGGCATCGGCATCGGTTGGTGCAGATGCGCACGCGGGTGATGAATCAGGTGCACGTGGTCGCGCTCAACGAAGGACTGCGGCGCAAGAAAGCGCTGTGGCGGGCGGCCGGTCGCCAGGAACTGGAGTCGATCGCACTGGCTCGTTGGGCCAGCCGTCGACGCCAGGACCTGCTCGACTTACTCGACCAACTGACGCCGAAGATTCAAGAACTGACTCGTACCTTGGAAGCGGAAGTGGAGAAGCGTCCGGTGACGCGGCGGCTGATGACGCATCCCGGCGTGGGACCGCTGACAGCGCTTGCCTTCGAGTTGGTAATCGGAACACCGCAACGTTTCCACTGCGGCAAGCAAGTCGCCAGCTACGTGGGACTGGTGCCGGCGGAGGAGTCCAGCGGCGATCGGCGGCGGCTGGGACACATCAGTAAGCAAGGCAATGCGCTGCTGCGCTTTCTGCAGGTGGAAGCGGCCCAGGTCACGGTACGTAGCCAGCCCGAGTGGCGGGGTCGATTCTTCCACCTGGCCCTGCGGCGTGGGCGGAAAATCGCCAAGGTGGCGATGGCGCGGAAGCTGGCGGTGCATCTGTACTGGATGTGGCGCCAGGATCTGGACTACGGTCAGTTTGAAAAGCTCGGTTCGCACGCGGGAGCGCCCGGACATCGCGATGGTGGGCAGTAAATCACCGATGTAATGATTGGGCATCCCGCTCCCTCGGCCAGAGGGAGTTCGAACAGGTAATCATGATCGCAGTTGGGGATCGAAGAGATGGCTGGGTCGGACCGAGTTCCTGACCCTGACGATTAGAGCGAGCCCAGGTTGGAAAGCGCAAACCAATCCACGAGAGCGAAATGGCGCTCTTCTTTGAGTGCACGCTGTTGTGGGCTCAGATCGTGCTTGACACCGCCGACATTGTTAGAGATGGCGATATTTCAACAGCTACCCGCCGGTGAGTTGTCTAAAGGGGAAAAGCCACAGCTGCAATGCGCTGGAATTGCCTCCAACCTGCCGACGATACATTCGGACCCCGTCCTTAAGAGTAAGGTAGTGAATGCCACCCAACACGCCGAGGCGTGTTGAGTGGCAAGCTTTGAGCCAGCGCAACCAGCTATCTCCTGCTGGCAGGCGGGACGATACCGTTCATGCGCAGGTATTCCACCATCTGACCATAGTGATCGTAGGAGTGGGCCACCGCGTCAACGGCAAGCTGGAGACGAGTGTTCTGCCTAGCGGGGACGGCCAATGGCGCCACCAGGTTTCCTTCATTGATAACAGCCACAGCCCGATGCAGCGCTGCAAACGAGCCCTTGACGTAGTCCATGATCTGAGCTTTGGATTGGACAGCCTCAGGTCCCGTCTCGGACTCCTGATCAGGGCCAGGCATCTGGGTGAGGATGTACGCGGCCATGCGATAGTTGTTGGCGGCTAGATGCTTGACCTGATGGGCG
>DATHDM010000150.1:0-2204 GCA_035319065.1 Terriglobales bacterium | reverse complement strand
TTCGGACCCTACCCGTATGGCTCGCTGGAACTCACCCAGATGCCCGGCCGCACCAGCCAGGGATGGCCAGGCCTGGTGTTCCTCTCCAGCTTCGCGTTCCTCACCCCGGAGCAGACCGAGGAGCTCAGCCCGGGATCCCTGGATAGCGCCCTGAACTCTCTGATCCTGCCCCATGAAACTGCCCACCAGTGGTGGGGAGACCTGGTCCATTGGCAGACCTACCGCGATCAGTGGATCGTCGAAGCCCTCGCCAATTACAGCGCGCTGATGATGATGGAAACCACTGACCCCGACGACTTCCGCCGCATTCTGCAGAAGTATCGCGACGACCTGCTGGTCAAGAACAAAGACGGCGAGTCCCTGCGCGACGCCGGCCCGGTCACGCTGGGCCTGCGGCTGAGTTCATCGCACTTTCCTAACGGATACGAAGCCATCAGCTACGGCCGCGGAACCTGGCTCTTTCACATGCTGCGCAATATGCTGCGCGCCGCCGAAGAGCAGCAGGCGGTCCACGCCGGTCGCGCGCCCTCCGCCGAGGAGCCTTTCGTGCGCGGCTTACGCAAGCTACGCGAGCGCTATGCCGGCAAGGCCATCACGACCCGCGAACTGCTTGCGGTGTTCGAGGAGGACCTGCCCAGGAGTCTCTGGTATGAGGGCCAGCGCTCCCTCGACTGGTTTCAGCAGGGCTGGGTGGAGGGTGTCAGCCTGCCCCACCTGAGCGTGCAGAACCTCAAGCTCGTCAAGAAGCCGCAAGGAGCCGATGCAACGGGCACTATTTTGCAGACCGAAGCTCCCGCCGATCTGGTCACGCCCGTGCCTGTCTATGCGGTTTCCGATCGCGGAACGCAGTTCCTCGGCACCGTTTTGGCCGACGGTCCGCAGACTTCCTTCCACTTCACCGTTCCTGCGGACACGAGAAAGATCGTGCTGGACCCGCACCAGACGCTGCTGACCAGTTCGAAGTAGACGCCTAAGGCGCACTGGTTGGACCGATGGCAGCAGGAGGCTTTTGCGCCGCGGGAAGGTTGGGACCCAACGGCAAGGTCGGCGTGATCGCCAACGGCCCGGCAGGGCGATGCCGTCAGCACATGGCCCTTGGCGTTTGATATTTTTCCCAGGATCACAACGTCGACTCTCCGGTTTTGCGCGCGCCCCTCGGCCGATCCGTTGTCCGTAACCGGGTGATACTCCGCATATCCCGCTGCCGAGAGCCGTTCCGGGGCGAAGCCGTATTTCACGATCAACAAACGCACCAGTTCGCTGGCCCGCCCGGTCGACAGTTCCCAGTTGTCGCTGAACTTCGTATTGTGGATGGGCCGATTGTTGGTGTGTCCTTCGATGCGCACACGGTACTTGCGGTCCGCCAGCAGCCACGCGATCCGGCTGAATGCCGACAGCGAACTGGCCCGGATCTGGGCCGAGCCGCTGTCAAAAGAGCCGATCTCCCGCAGGCTCACGATCAGCCCGTCGGGACCCGCACTCACCGCGACTTCATTGCGTTGGATTTCGAGGGCCAGCGCATCCTCCAGCTCCTGCCGCAAACTGGAGAGGTCCCCGTTCTCCGATGCGCCCAGAATGCCCTTCGGCGACGGGGCGATCCGTCCCAGCGCTGCCGTACGCTCCGCATTCTCGATGGCCTGCACGGTGTTAAAAGGAACCGGCTCGTTGGGGTCCAGGGGGATCGCCGTATTCGATGCCGGAAATACTCCCAGTTCCTGAAACGCCACTTGGATGGCAATCGCCAGCTTGCCCACTTTGCGCTTGTCGACCTGCGAAGAGGAGTACCCCGTCATGGTCAGGTTCGCCAGATTGTTGGCCACTACTTCGAGCGCCTGCGTCTTGGCTCGCAATCCGGCGCACGCTGCATAAAATCCGCTGTCCATGTCGCTGGCTCCGAATGCCACCCTGCAAGCCGCGCACCATTTCCCCTCGCTTCCAACCCCGCTGCGGAGGTGAATTTCGCTCACTTTGTCCGTGAAAAATTAGAAGAAACTCAGGAAGGACAATCCATATGGAAGATGTTGCCGAGTTGCTGGGTCTGCACCCGGCAAGAACTTCCGGCCTGCGGAGACAGGGCAGGCCTACCCCGTAAACTCCCTCATGACTTCCCGAGCCCGCGGGGTCCGTCGTTCTGTTGCCTTTCATCGGCGACCGAAGCCCCGCACTTACAGCGTGCGGGAACAATTGCCCCCGACACCATCCAC
>DATHDM010000149.1:0-2663 GCA_035319065.1 Terriglobales bacterium | reverse complement strand
GCGTCTAGCGTTGGGAGCATCCACGAATAGGTCCTTCATCTCGATGCCTAGGGCGTGGCAGATTTCTTCCGGCGTACATCCAGAATGGCAATAGATGAGAATTTTGTCTTCGCTCGCAGTAATTGATAGAGACGCCTTGTGATCATCGTGTGCCGGGCAGCATACGGAGTACCCTTTGCCGCATGGGTGTACGCCTCTGAACAGGCCGAGGATCTGCTGAAGGGTCACTTCTTCTCCGCCTCTGGCGAGATGCGGGCGTGATCTCGCCGCGCGAACGCCTCAACTGCCGACACCGGGATCAACCTGCGCTTTCCCAGCTTCCGGGACGGCAGGCGCCCTTGATGGACGAGGTAGTCGATGGCGCGTGTACTCAGTCCCAGCGCTACCGCTGCTTCTGCTCTAGTCAACAATAACTTGTCCATGTTTTGTCATCCTGCAATCCTAGTTTTCATAATGCTTGCACCCTTTACAAACGTTGTCAAATCACATACAATTTATGGACTAGTTTGGAATGGGACTTCGCGGACCCAAGCCGGTGGATAAGAAACGCCTGGAGACAGAGGCGATGTGTTGGGCCTGTTTTTTTTACACTCTACGCGACGGTCAACCTGGGTCGATGCAGCGAGTGAAGTGGGAAACAGCCAGCCACGAACAACTGCAGCGTATGAATTGGTACAGGTTCGTCAATGCCCATCCGGAGTGGAAAAACAGATCAAAGCCCCGCGTTGCCCGACCCGTTGGACCACCGATCTTCATTCCAGTGCAAGGCGCGGCGGCAGCGCTTCCCGAAAAGATGAAAGTCAAGGAATGGGCTGTCTTCAGGCCTATCGCCCCTAAACCGGAGATCTGGGACCAACTCACAGAGGCTCACACGGTGGAGCAGATCCAAAAAGCCGCACGAGCGATCGGTCAATTCCGTCAACATTTCGCTTCCACCATGGAAGAATGGGCACAGCATCCTGACAAGGCAATTTCTCACTACGTGAAAGGGATTATTACCGCTAAGCAACTCCCTCACTATCCACGCACGAAGCGCGGACGGAGCGATGACAAGCGCCTCGTTTTTCTCGCGAAGGTGATGGCCGGTCTTACGCTGGACCTAGCACCGATTACTGCAGTGAAGCGGCTCTCGCGTTGGAGTTTGCCCAAGGATTGGGCTGACAAGGCGATAAGGGAAAATGTGGAACAGGAGAGGCTGCAATTTCTGAACAAGGGAGGAATAGAACCATGATGCAACGCGAAGGAGGCCGTATGCGCGGTATTTACGAAAAGATCCCAGGCAGCGGCATTTGGTGGATTCGTTACACAGATGCTTCCGGCCGCCTGCGGCGCGAGAAGGCGGGCACGAAGAGTGCGGCCATTCTTTTGTACCGGAAGCGGAAGCAGGAGGCGCTGGAAGGGTGCAAGCTGCCTGAGAGGTTGCGGCGGCGCGTGGTGTTGTTCCGCGAGATCGCCGACGATGCGCTTGAATACTCCCGCCTGCACAAACGGAGCTATCGTCAGGATTGCTACCGCATGGCGCGCCTCATCGGATGGTTTGGAAATCTGCCAGCAGATTCCGTCACTCCTGAGAAGATCGAGCAACGCTTTTCTGAACAGCACTGGGCGCCTGCCACAATCAACCGGTGCCGCGCCCTTCTTTCCCTTGCCTATCGGCTAGCTATCAGAAATGGCAAGGTGCGTGAGAACCCTGCACGGTTAGTGCCCCACAGGCTAGAGGATAACGCGCGGTTGCGCTTCTTAGACAAGAAGGAGGAAGCTTGCCTGCGGGTGAAGGTTAGAGAACTGTACCCTGAACACGAACCTGAATTTGATCTGGCACTGTACACCGGCATGCGGCGAGGCGAACAGTACGGCTTGTGCTGGGAAGACGTGGACTTCGAGCGACGCCTGTTCACCATCCCACGTAGCAAAAATGGAACGATGCGCTCTGTACCACTGAACGCAACCGCCCTGCACGCGCTCGTGGAGTTGCATGCTGGAAACGGCAGTTCCGAACTGGTGTGCGGCGGAGCCAAGTCGCCTCGTCATTGGTTTGAGCCCGCAGCTAGAGCCGCCGGCTTGACCGATTTCACTTGGCACTGCCTGCGCCATACTTTTGCAAGCCGGTTGGTAATGGCAGGCGTGGACATCCGCACGGTTGCCGAGCTGCTGGGCCACAAGACGCTCGCCATGACCATGCGTTATGCTCATCTTGCCCCCGACCATCAACGTGCGGCCGTGGAGAAGCTGGAACGAACTGACACCAGAACTGACACCAGCGCGGAGACCGTGATAGGGTATTTGCAGTAAGTCTTTTCTGATGTAAGAGATGGGCCCGTAGCTCAGCGGTTAGAGCAGTGGACTCATAATCCATTGGTCCCAGGTTCAAATCCTGGCGGGCCCACCGCTGCTAGACTTTCCAGCCACTCTCCAGCCTCAACCGGTTACTGCAATCTGACAGGAGCGGGATGGGACACGCCATTTTCGCTGGTGGCTGTATTGGTGGCTGTAGCATCAACTAGCTTCTCTACTGCCGCTTGCTGGTGGTCAGGGCTTAGGTGCGCGTAGCGGCACGCAGAGTGTGACTTCAGTCATAGACCTGGCTCAGCGTCAGGTTCACCCTTCCCCGTTGTCGATACTTCCTCGTTGGTGGCGCCGTTGAACGGGCAGCAATATCAGGT
>DATHDM010000148.1:0-23638 GCA_035319065.1 Terriglobales bacterium | reverse complement strand
CCTCGGTGGTCTGCCCGCCAGCGCAAGATCCGGTGACCACCGCGGTTTGCTCACTCAAGTCCGGAGTGATCTTCAGCCCCGCCTTGCACATGGCTTCGCGGGCGGCGATGACCGCGAACTGCGCGAAGCGGTCCCAGAAGTCCACTTGGTTAGATTGGAAATGGGCTTCGGGATTGTAGCCGCGCACCTCAGCGCCGTTTTGAAACTTCATGCTCGAAACGTCGGCCAGGGTGATACGGCCGATGGCGGCGCGCCCGGCCTTCAGCGATGCCCAGTTTTCTTCCAGGTTCAGGCCGAGGGCGGAGATCATCCCCATGCCGGTGATGGCGACACGCCGATCGGCCATGGATTACTGGGAGCCCGCTTTCTGCGCGATCAGTTGTTTCACACCCGCGACCATCTCCTGCACGCTGCGAATGGTGCGCGCCCGCTCGTCGGAGATGGCGATATCGAACGCGCCTTCCAGTTCGAACAGGATGTTCACGCTATCCAGCGAGTCCAGCCCCAGCTGCTCGAAGGAGCTGTCGAGGTGAACCTGTTCCGGCGGAATGCGTTTCTGGGTGGCAATGATACGGAGGATCTTCTCCGTGACCGGGTCGGAGGCATCGTCAGCAGAGACCGATAGAGGTTTGGGTTGCGGCTCGGTTGCCATGAGAGCGTCTATTCTAGCCCACGAAGGGCCGGGGGAAAGCAACGAGAAAGGCGCAGGAGCAAATTCTCATATGCACCAAAAGCAGTGCTAGACATTCCGGCCTGGCGGGCCCTTTCGGTATCCTATCCCTGTTCTTCGGTATCCTATTCCTATTCCAAGGAGTGCCGCTCCCGGTAATGCTGACCGGGCGCAAAGTAAGGTAGGATTTCTCGGCTAGGAAAACGCATGGGGTACAGTGTCGCCGTCGCCGGCAAGAGCGATGTGGGCTGCGTGCGTTCGAATAACGAAGACAACTTCGGATTCGACACGCGCTACGGCATCTTTGTAGTGTGCGACGGCATGGGCGGCCAGGCGGCGGGCGAGGTCGCCAGCAAACTGAGCGTGGATGCGGTGCTGGAGTACTTCCGCCGGGCTGGGCCGGGGCACCACTACAAGCAGATCGGCGACCGTTTTGACGGGCTGTCGGCGCGGGCCAATGCCCTGGCCAGCGCCATCCAACTGGCCAACCAGGCAGTCCACCAGGCAGCCACCGAGAAGGCGGGCCAGGCGGGCATGGGTTCGACCATCGTCGCGGTGCTCGCCGATGGAGCTTTCTTCTCGGTCGGGCACGTCGGCGACAGCCGCATTTACCTGATTCGCGACGGCGCCATCCAGCAGCTCACTAACGATCACTCCCTGGTGATGGAGCAGGTGCGCCTGGGGATGATTACCCTGGCCGAGGCCCGCACCTCGCAGATGCAGAACGTCATAGTACGGGCGCTGGGCACAGAGCCCTCGGTCCAGCCTGACCTGGATGACCTGGTGGCTGCGCCCGGCGATGTCCTGGTGCTCTGCAGCGATGGTCTCACCCGGCACGTTTCCGATGACGCCATTCTGGAAGCCGTGATGTCCACCCCGGATGTGGAGCAGGCGTGTAACCGGCTGGTGCAGGCTGCCCGCGACGGGGGCGGCGAAGACAACATTACTTGTCTGCTACTGCGTTTCGAAGAGCAGCCGTGGTACAAGAAAATGCTGAACTCTGTGGCTGCTGGAGGAAGTCCGAAATGGCAAAACTCTTTCTGAAGTTTGAACAGGCTACTCTGAAGGAGTATGCGCTTCCCGAAGGCGGATCTGTGACCATCGGCAGGCTGCCTGACAACAGCGTGCAGATCGACAACCTTGCCGTTTCCGGCCACCACGCTCGTATCGGTTTTGAAGGCGACCATTTCGTGATCGAGGACAGCAATAGCCTGAACGGGACTTTTGTCAATGGCCGGCGCATCAACAAGGCTGTGCTGAACGATGGGGACGTGGTCCTGGTGGGCAAGCACACCATTGCGTTTCAGGACGAGGCCCGCTCCGGGGTCGCCCTGCCACCGTTGAATGTGACTCCGCCGGTCCCGCAGCTGGATGCTACGGTGATGCTGGAAACTAAGCAGGCCAAGGAGATGCTGGCGCAAGCCGTTCCCGGCGAGCAGATTGCTTCCCGCTATCCCATCCGCGAGCGCATTGCGACCCTTACCGTTATGGAAGGGAAGACTGACCAGACGCGATACGTGCTGAGCAGCAAGCTCAACGTGATCGGTAAATCCGAGATGGCGTCCATCAAGCTGAAGGGCTGGTTTGCGCCGCGCGTGGCCGCGGTCATCAATCATCGTGACGACCGCTACTTCATTGCTGCCTCCGAGAAGGATGTGCGTATCAAGGTGAACGGCGCAGAGGTCGCCGGGCAGAAGGAACTGGCGGAGGGAGACGTGGTTGAGGTGGCGGGAGTGAAGCTCACCTTCGCATATTCCGAATAGACCCTTCCCCTGCGGCTTCGGCCGCGCCGATCACAGGCCCTTCCTGATTGCCATCACGAGCGGCTGGAGGCCTCGAGGGATCTGTAGTTGCCCCCGGCATAGCTTCTGATTTCCGATCCAGGCCGATTCCTGACTGCTGAGTGCTGATCACTGCCGGCTGCTATATTGATTCGCAGGAGCGCGCATCATTGTCGAATCCTGCCGTCACGTCTGCTGGTCTGAGCCTGGCGGCCGCCGCCTGCTGGGGAACAGCCGACTTCAATGGCGGTCTTGCCGCCAAGGGATCGGATGCCTTTGGCGTGGTAGTTGTGGCGCATGGCGCCGGACTGTTGTGCATGCTGGCGTTTGCGCTGGCGACGGGAGAGCCGATTCCGCCGCGGAGCGCGCTGCTGTGGGGCGCGGCCGCAGGCCTTGCCGGAGGTATCGGCCTGGCTGCGCTTTATCGCGCGCTGGCTATCGGGCAGATGGGGATTAACGCGCCGGTGGCGGCGATGATAACGGCCGCGCTGCCTGTGGTTGTGAGTTTTCGCACCGAGGGTTTGCCGACTGTGATGCAGTTTGCCGGGTTTGCCCTGGCGCTGCTTGCCATCGGGCTGATTGCCATGCCTTCGCAAGAACTGGGCCGGCCTAAGGGTCTGGGATTAGCGGTGGTTGCCGGCGTGGGATTTGGCGGCTTCCTGGTGCTGAGCCGGCAGGCGGCGACGCAGTCGGTCTTCTGGCCGCTGGTCATGGCACGGGCGGCTTCCATGTCGCTGATGCTGGTCCTGGTAACCATTCGCGGCGAGCCCTGGAAGCCGAACCGCGCACTCTTGCGCTACATGCTGGTGGCCGGGATTGTGGATTCGTTCGGCAACGCGCTGTTTGTGGCAGCCACTCGCCGCGGAAGGCTCGACGTAGCCGCTGTGCTGTCGTCCCTCTACCCGGCGGCGACGGTGCTGCTGGCACGCTTTCTGCTCAAGGAGCGCATTTCGCGGCTGCAGACCACGGGGATGGCTGCGGCGCTGATCGCCGTCCCCATGATTGCCGGGCGCTAGATTTCCATTCGACTCTCATCTTGAGCGAGGCCGGGGCACGACCTCGAACATGGTGCCGCACTCGTGTGCCTGTTACTCTATGCGGTCTTAATCTGTCTGGAGACACAATCATGGACATTCAAACCGTCGGCGTCGTGGGCGCCGGCACTATGGGCAACGGCATAGCTCACATATTCGCCAGGCGTGGCTTCCGCGTAATCCTTTGCGACATTGCGGAGAACTTCCTGCAGCGTGCGCTCGACATCATCGGCAAGAACCTGGAACGCGAAGTCAGCAAGAACAAGATTGCCGCCGACGAGCGCACGGCTGCCTTGAGCCGCATTCAGGCCACCATCGACCGGACACAACTGGCGGCGGCGGACTTCGTGGTGGAAGCAGCCAGCGAAAACTTTGCGGTCAAGGCCGCCCTTTTTCGCGAGCTGGACCTGATCTGCCGCCCCGACACAATTCTTTCGTCAAATACCTCTTCCATCTCCATCACCAAGCTGGCCGCCCAGACCAAGCGGCCCGAGAAGGTGATCGGCATGCACTTCTTCAATCCTGTACCGTTGATGAAGTTGGTGGAGATCATTCGCGGGCTGGCGACCGCCGAGCACACTTTTCAGACGGTCAAGTCGCTGGCGGAGAAATTGGAGAAGACGCCCATCGAGGTGAACGACTATCCAGGGTTTGTTTCAAACCGTGTGCTGATGCCCATGCTGAACGAAGCCATGTATGCGGTGATGGAAGGGGTGGCTACGGCGGAGGCGGTGGATGAGGTCTTCAAGCTGGGCATGGCGCATCCCATGGGCCCGTTGACGCTGGCGGACTTCATCGGCCTCGATGTGTGCCTGGATATTATGCGCGTGCTCGAAGCGGGGCTGGGCGATCCCAAGTACCGTCCTTGTCCGCTGCTCGTGAAGATGGTGGATGCGGGCTGGCTAGGCCGCAAGAGCGGCCGCGGCTTCCATAAGTATTGAGGCGATTTTGCTTGTTCGAAAGTCGCATCTACACGATGACACCCTCGGATATCGACAACGGCCGGCTTATCTTCCCGATAGGCATTGCGCCGGTCAAGCCGGCGGAGTTTGTGATGTTCCGCATCGGCCAGGAGCGTGCCCATGAATGGTCTGGCCCGCCTGCTCGCACTCAACCTTGCTGCTATGAAACGAAGGGAACGATGACCGCATCCGCAACTGACTCGCGTGTCCTGATGGAAGAGATGACCACCACGGAGGTGCGAGACGCCATTCAGGCGGGCAAGACCACTGTGCTCACTTTCAACGCGAGTACCGAGGCCAGCGGGCCGCACCTGGCGCTCGGCAAACACGTCTTCCGGGCGCGCTACCTGGGGGCAGAGATCGCCCGTGAACTGGGCGATGCCCTGGTGGCGCCGGTGATGCCGTTCGCGCCCACCACTGACGAGATGCGCTATCCCGGAACCATCAACCTTCCGCCCGACACCTTTTCTGCCGTCAACGAGGCACTTGCCGACAGCATGGTGAAGGCAGGATTCCGCTACATCATCCTGATGGGCGACCATGACGGCAACCAGGGTCCACTGCAAGCGCTGGCGCCGAGGCTGGACCAGAAGTACCGTTCACAAGGCGTGCGGGTGTTCTTTGCCGGCGACGTCTATGCCAAGTCGAATCGCGAGATCAACACTTACCTCAACGAGCGCGGCTTTCCACCAAGCCGCCATGCCGGTGTCGCCGATACATCAATGTTGTGGGCGGTTGACGCCGCCTATGTGCGCACGGACCAGATTGCCGTGGGCGGGCCGGTACCCGCGGCCGGAGGTCCGCTGGCGCTGGGCGCTGTGGGCGTGGAGGGCGACCCCCGGCGGTCCTCCCAGGAGCTAGGAAAGCTGTTTCTGGACTGGAAGCTGAGAAACGCTGTAACTGAAATCCGCAAGTTGATCGCCACGGTACAGACGGGCAAATGACAAATACGACGTCCGATCTGCCGTACTTTGTGCTTGCCTTGACTCTTGGTGCGACGGCTGCGTTCGTGCACCTGCGCTATCACGACCTGTCGTTGCTGCTAGTGAGTATATCCGCGATGTCTCTTGCTCTGGCGCGGCCGGAGCGGCCCTGGCGCTGGGCGCTCGTGGTGGCGCTGTGCCTTCCCGCAGGCCAGCTCCTGGCCTACCTGACGCGCGAGCACCCCACGCGTGCCATGGTGTTCGGCTCCTTCATCGGCCTGGTTCCGGGACTGATCGCCGCCTATGGCGGAGCCGTGATGCGCCGTGGCTTTGACGTTCTGTTTCCCCGCCAGCCAGGGCGGTGAGCGTTCGTTTTCGCCGTAGAAATTCGGTCTGCGCGTCTGCTTGCGGGCGCAAAGTACAATCGTGCATTCACTTCCTGGGCGAGGCTTGAACAGGAGAAACCGGGCCGCATGGTGCGCGTTCATTGGTTCAGGATCTTACCCGCAGTCTGCCTGCTAAGTGTCGGCATCAGCCTGGGGCAAACTCCCCAGGGCACCGTCGTGGGTACCGTAAGCGATGTCTCCGGGGCGCGCATCGCAGGGGCGCGAGTCTCCCTTGCCGGCGGTTACAGCCTCACGCATGCAGAATTCTCCAGCGCCACCGGGGAATTCCGGGTTGGTCCCGTGGCTCCGGGGGACTACTCGGTGACCGCAGAAGCCCCTGGATTCGCGGCCTATCACGGGATGATCCGCGTGGCCGTAGATGGCGCGCCCACGCTGAATGTCCAATTGAAGCCCGCGGCTGTGGTGCAGCAGGTCACGGTGGCGGCGACAGCCCCGCCGGGGGCGCTGGAGCCGCTGGAAACCACCAGCAGCGTGATTAAGACTGTGATCGGACGCCAGGACCTGGAAACGCTGCCGCTGGCGCATCGCAGCTTTGCCAACATTGCTTATCTCACGCCGATGACGGCGCCGGTGGAGCCCTCTGATCCCACCAAGGCGCGCATCACCGCGGTCTCATTTGCCGGCAGCTCGGGACTGAACGTGGACCTCTCGGTGGATGGCGGCGATGACAACGACGACTACGTAGGCGGCTTCCTGCAGAACTACTCTCCCGACGCCATGCAGGAATTCGTGGTGCGCACAGCGCAGTTCGACGCTGACACCTCGCGCACCAACGGCGGTTCGGTGATCCTCAGCACCCGCCGCGGTACCGACGCCTGGCACGGCGATGCGGCCGGCTACTTCCGGGCCAGCGCGCTCAACGCCCGCAATAACCTGGATAATCCGGAACCGAATCCGAAGCAACCCTACTCGCGCCAGAACGCGATCGGCGACCTTGGCGGGCCGCTGCGCCGCGGCAAGCTCTGGCTCTTCTCCTCGCTCGAGTATGTGCATGAAGACGCCAGCGTTGCCTACAGTGCACTCAGTCTCGCGGAGTTCAGCGCACTTTCTAAGCTGGCTGGCGATGGCCTGATCCCAGGCGTTCCCTCGATTGCCGTGCCCCCTTCGGTTCCCGTGCCGTTTCACGACACGCTGTTCTTGACCCGAATGGATTGGCAGCAGTCGGATCGCTCGACCTGGTTCGTCCGCGGCGCCCTCGACCGCAATCACACTGAGAACGACCTGGTACAGCAAGGAACGCTGCCTTCCACCGGCGCCACCACCACTTCCAACTATTACAGCGTGCTGCTCAGCAACCAGTGGCTGTGGAACCCATCGTGGGTCGGCACCTTTACGTTTCAGGCCAGCGGATTTCATCACACCAAGGATCGCAACTCCCATCTGGGGCTGGCGCTGGCGTTCCCGTTCAGCTCGAACTCTCACACGACCTCGGGCTTTGAGACATTCGGCGACAACCAGTTCTCCACCCCGATCACCGCTTTCCCGGTAGAGCGCGACCAGCAGAAATACCAGTACCGTTACGACCTGGCGCATTCCTCCGCGAGGCACGGCGTCAAGTTCGGAATCAACTTCATCCACGAGCCGGTCCTGCGGGGAGCCTTGGCCAGCGATCAGGAGCTGCTGGTCATCTTTCCCCGCGACCCAACTTCATACCTGCCGGATCCAGCCCAGTTCACGGCTGACTTCAACGATCCCGGGAACCAGGTGGCTGTTGCCGCCGGAAACGGCGCCTTCTCGCAGAGCGTCAAGCGCCTGGGATTCTACGGGCAGGATTCCTGGCGGGTGAGCCCGCACCTGACGGTCAACGCCGGCCTGCGCTACGACACGACATTTGGGCTGTTTATTGCCAGCGGCCGCGACCAGGGCCAGAATCCGGCGGTCATGGCGGTCCGGCAGAACGGCATTCCGCTGCCCACCCGCATTCCCCACGACTATCGCGGTGGGGCGGCGCCCCGCCTGGGGATTGCTTATGCTCCAGGGGACTCCAGGCGAACCATTCTGCGATGCGGCGTCGGCATGTACTACAACGACCTTGCCCAGAACGGCTGGGTAGACGCATTTACCGCGGTCAATCAACCCTCCTCCGGACCGCTGGTGCCCGGGGAGCAGGGCGCCGTCATCGATCCTCACTATCATTCGCCCTACGCGTTGCAGGCGAGCGCTGGAGTAGAGCGCCAGATGGGCAACTCCTGGACCGCCAGCGTGGTCTACCAGCACCAGCAGGGAGTTCATCAGTACCGCCGCTATGAATATGTGGGTGGGGTGACGCTGTTCAACCGCGATGGCACGCCCGCGCCCGACATCCCGGTGTTTCGCAGCGACAATCGCTCCAGCTACGACGGAGCCTCGCTCAGCCTGCGTCACCGCCTCTCCAGCCGCTTCGATCTTGCGGCGCATTACACGCTGGCACGTGCGACGACGTGGGGAGCGGTGGTGGGAGAGCTGTTCGACTACGTAAACGGCGTCAGCGACGTGCGCAATCCGTTTGGTCCTGGCGACCACGGCCCCTCAGGCGAAGATGTCCGGCATCGGCTGGTGATCGCCGGCACGCTGCACCTGCCCTGGAAACTGGAGGTCAGCACGCTCTCCCAGTTCGAGAGTGCGCGTCCCTTCACCATGTCCATGCCAACGGACGTCAACAACGATGGCCGTGACGATAATGACCGGGTGGTGGTCAACAGGCAACAGACTTCGCTGGACCAGTTTCGCGGTGTGCCTTTCGCCCAGGTCGATCTGCGCGTGGCCCGCATGGTCCGTCTGCGGGAGCGAATGACCCTGCTGCCTTTTGTAGAGTTCTTCAATCTCTTCAACCGCAGCAACCCAGGCAACAATTTCGTTACCGATGTAGCCGCGCTTAATGTGCCCCCGCAGCAGGTGGCTGCGGGTAACATTACTGACCTCTGTCTGGATGCGGTATGCAGCCGGCTGCAGCCGATTACGAGCCTGAAGCAGTTGAAGCTTCCCGCCGGCGCGCTGGGGGATTTCTTCGGCCCGGGCACAACCGTGGGCATCCCCTTCGCCGCCCAGTTTGGTGTCCGGGTGTCGTTCTGATGGGGCTGCGCCAGACTTCCCCGCGCTTTTCCCCGTGGCTTTAGCGCTCGTTACTTGGGAGCTACTCCCGTGGACGCGCAATTCCCGTTATGCTCGTGCAAATGTCTGTATCGGTCACCGTCCTTGCCAGCGGGAGCAAGGGCAATTGCGCCGTCGTCAGCAGTTCGCGCACGCGCATTCTGGTGGATGTAGGACTATCGGGGCGCGAGACGCTGCGGCGCATGCAGCGGGTGGGAGAGGATCCCAAATCCCTCTCTGCCATTCTGATTTCCCATGAGCATTCCGACCATGTGCACGGCCTGTACGCGCTTTCCCGCAGGTTGAGGATTCCGGTTTACGTCACCGATGCTACGCATCAGGCGTGGCGGCGCGCAGAGCGCGAGAAACGCGAAGAACCGGTTGCGCTCCCGCGGTGCGAGCACTTCGAGTCGGGGCGCCGCTTCGAGATCGGCGACATCACCGTCGCCCCCTTCACCATTCCCCACGATGCCGTGGACCCCGTGGCCTTCACTTTTCGCGCCGAAGGGGTCAAAGTCGGAATCGTGACCGATTTGGGATACATGCCGGCCAACGTGGCGCAGCACATCCATGGCTGCGACCTGCTGATGATCGAGTCCAATCACGATCTGGAGATGCTGCGCGTGGGTCCGTATCCCTGGTCGGTCAAGCAGCGGGTAATGAGCCGGGTGGGACATCTCTCCAACGACGCGCTCGCGGATTTCTTCCGCAACGACTATGATGGGGGGGCGGCTTTTGTGGTGCTGGCGCACCTCTCCGAGCACAACAATCTTCCGCAAATCGCGCTGCGTGCGGCTGAGCAGGCTTTGGTGAATCGGCGCAGCCTTCTGCACAACCGGCTGTTGCTGGCTTCCCAGGCGGAACCGATGCCGGCGGTTACCTTTTGACGCGCGAGCCGGCGGGGTTTGCTCATGCCGAGCGATCGTTAGTTGGGGCATGAAAACAGCGTGCACAGACAAAGTCGTCGGGGACATTCTCGCCGGCTGGCGCTACGACATCTCCGGAATCACTCCCGAGATGAGCGGAGACTACGAGGCCCACTTTGCGGAGTGCGAGCACTGCCGCAGCCGGCGGCACCTGCACCGTAGCATCGATATCTCGCTGATCATTCTGGCAACACTGTCAGCGGGCGTGTTCCTGCTGGCATTCGGGGTGATTCGCTATTTCCGTCCCAGCCATGCCTTCATTCTGGAAGTGGCATCGCTCGCCGGCTTCGCGCTCTCGGCCGTGATCTGGCTGATCGTGGCGGTGGCGACTCCCGCCCCCATGGTCATGGTGGATGCAGCTTTGACGGGAGCGCGCCACGTGCACGACCGCCTGCCCCCGCAGGTACGTGACCGCATTCCAGAAGAATTGCGGGTAAAGATCTCCGGGCCGTCGTAGTTTTCCTGAGTCACAAAGGACTTGTCATCGCGAGGCCGCCACGTCGGACCGAAGCGATCGGCAGTTAATATGCAGGGTCGCTTGCAAAGGATTCTTTGGCTTCCCTTACTCCAGGCGCAAGTCTCCTACCAGGTCGGTAATGCGGCGGATATTGTGCTCGAAGCACCAGCTTTCCAGCGCATCTACAAGCTTCTCAGTAGCGCAAGGATCCCAGTAGTTCAGCGTGCCGACCTGGGTGACGGCCGCGCCGGCCAGCAGGTACTCGATGACGTCGACGGCGGTGCTGATGCCGCCCATGCCGATGACCGGGACGTGGACCGCGCGCGCCGCCTCGTAGACCATGCGCAGCGCAATCGGCTTGATGGCCGGGCCGGAGAGGCCGCCGGTCACAGTGGAGATCCGCGGCTTGCGGGTTTCGGCGTCGATCGCCATCGCTACAAAGGTATTCACCAGCGAAATGGCGTCGGCACCTGCTTCTTCCGCCGCTTTGGCCATTACCGGAATGCTGGTCACATTGGGCGAGAGCTTTACGATAATCGGCCGCCGGGAAATCGACTTCGTCGCCGTGACCACCTCCTGCAGCATCACCGGATCGCTGCCGAACGTGATCCCCCCCGCCTTGGTATTGGGGCAGGAGACGTTTAGCTCGTAGGCCGCGATTCCCTCGCCATCGTTCAGGATCTGGATCACTTCGCGGTAGTCCTCGCGCGTGTAGCCAAAAACATTGGCGATCACGACCACGCCTTTGAGCTTGTGCAGGTGCGGCAGCTTCTCCTGCACGAAGGCGCGTGCGCCGATGTTCTGCAGGCCGATGGAGTTCAGCATGCCGGCGGCGGTTTCAAACAGCCGCGGCGGAGGATTGCCCGGCATCGGCTCCCGCGACAGGCCCTTCACCACGAATCCGCCCAGCTTCTCCAGCGAAACCACATCTTCGAACTCGACGCCATACCCGAAGGTGCCGCTGGCAGCAATGATGGGATTCTTGAAGAGGATGCCGCACAGCGATACCCGCAGGTCGGGCTTGGGCTGCGCTCCGCGTGGGGGCTTGGCGGGAGCGGACGAGGAGCCGGTTCCACTCACTTGCTCACCGCTTCCGTTGCAGGCGTTGCCGGGGAGACGGCCGGCCGTGAGGCCAAAGCCTCGGTCAGCACCCTTCCGGTGGCGCGCGATGGCGCGTTGATGCCCAGCAGCGAGGCCAGCGTGGCCACCAGATCCACGGGTTCGGCCTGCCCGCGGTATACGCCAGGCTGGAAGCCAAGCCCAAAGAAAAGCAGGGGGACGTGCGTATCGTAGTTGTACGGCGAGGCGTGGTCGGTGCCAGACTTCAAACCCACAACGTACGGAGGTGGCACTCCCAGCAGATACCAGCCGCCATAAGGAGAATAGCTGTGGAGATACTTCCGGCCCCAGCTATCGGGGGGCACCTCGAAATTCGCCAGTTGCGCGCGCGTGAAGTAACCGCGCAGGCCCATTTCCTTGAGCGCGTCCCCCGCGGCCCGCTCCGCTTCGCTCTCGTGCAACTTTGTATGTGAGAACCCATCGGCGGAGAGGAAGGCAATCGGCCAGTCGACAGACTCGACATAATCGCCGTGGCCGAACCTGGCGCTCAAGGCATCGTTCAGCTGAGTGCGGATGGCGTTATTGTCGAGATTGGCTGCGGGAAGGTGCAAGCTCTTGGCGTAATCGGGCTTAGGAGCAACCCCATGGTCGGCGGAGAGAGCGATCCAGATGTTGGCTAGGCCGATCTGCCTCCCCAGGAACCCAAAAAAATCGGCCAGTTCGCGATCAAGTGCCAGGACCATGGCCCGCGCCTCCGCCGAGTCCGGTCCCACCCGATGACCCAGGATGTCGTTGGCGGAAAGGCTGATGGCAAGCAGATCGGTTGCTGGACCATCGCCCAGTCTCTCCTGGGTGATGAGCTCGCGCGCAAACTCCAGCTCATAGTCGTTGGCGAAAGGAGTTGGACCAATCGTGTCGTAAAAGACCGCCCCTTCCGCCGGACGCGTGGTCGAGCGCAACACCGCGCCGCTCGCGTCTTTCCAGTCAAGGTTCCAATACTTGGCGGCCCGCCCGCTGGAGTTGAACTCCCGCACCCATGCCGGCAGATCGGGACGATAGTATGTGGAAGTGATCCAGGTGCCGGTCTTGTGATCGATCCAGTAGGCGGCATCCGCAGAGAAGCCTCCCGGCAGCACCGCCGCCCGGTCCTTTAGCGAGATGGCGTACACGCGTGCCTTTCCCTGCGTCGCCAGCTTCAGTTCATCCCCGAGGGTGTCCGCCATCAGGTTATGGGGAGAAGCGCCGGAAGATTTCCCGCCTGTCACGCCCACCAGCGACGTAGAGTCGTCCTCCACCGAGGTGACCATCTTCTTCCTGGTCGCGTCCCACCACTCATTTGCCAGAATCCCATGGCCGTCGGTGTAGGCGCCGGTAAGCAGTGTCGCGTGCCCAGGCGCGGTGCGCGTGTTGGCATAGTCGTAGTTGCAGTTGATGAAGTATGCCCCGCGCTCCATCAGCAGGCGAAAGCCGTTCTCCACGAATTGGTCCCGGCCGCGCTCCAGGTAGTCGCCGCGAAACTGATCGATGACGATTATCACGATCAGCTTGGGGTGCCCGTTGTAGGCGGAAGCAAAGGCGGGCGAAGCGAGAAGCGCCATCACTAGGACAGCGACCAGGCGAGCCGCAGGTTTTGAGATCATTGCTTAGTAGTTTACCCAACGCGTCGGGTGGGACAAAG
The DNA here is from genome assembly GCA_035319065.1 of Terriglobales bacterium. Lineage (GTDB taxonomy): Bacteria > Acidobacteriota > Terriglobia > Terriglobales > Acidobacteriaceae > DASPRM01. Next base: position 10,672 of record DATHDM010000148.1, on the reverse strand, counting down.
CACCACGCGAAGCGACCCTCAATCTCGTACTGAGTGAACAACTGGTGCGCGCACGATTCTTCGCCTGGGGCCGAGGAACCATGCGTTCCCTGAACAACGAATCGGGGCGGTGCGACACCTGCTCCGAATCCTGCGACCAGTCGAAAGTGTGCAATTTATAATGCGCAAACTCTCTCTTCCAAACTCTGAACTGGGAGCGTTCACCGATGGCGGGATGGGGGAAAACTCTGGCCAAAATCCTCGGCTATGGTCTGATGGCATTGCTGGTGGTGGCGGCTGTGGTCATTAATTTCACAATCGGCTGGGCGCCCATTGTCGGACCTAAGGCGCGTCCGGTTACCAACCGCAGGTTCGAAGCCACGCCCGCACGGTTGGAACGCGGCAAATATCTGGCTGAGGGCAGAATGGGCTGCATTGAGTGCCACACTCCTAAGCAGCCCGACGTTGAACCGAGCGTCTTCATAGGAGAGCCAGGATCTGGTGGGGTATTTTTGGATGAAGGCAATCTTCGTGTTGTCGCCGCGAACATCACTCCGGATCGCGAAACCGGGATCGGCTCGTGGAGCGATGACGAGATCGCCCGCGCCATCCGCGAGGGAATCGCCAAGGATGGGCATGCGCTGTTCCCCATCATGCCGTATGAAGAATTCCGGCGAGTGTCGGACGAGGAGCTGGCTTCGGTTATTGTCTATATCCGGACCTTGGAGCCGGTACGGTCCTCGCTTCCGCGCAACAGGATTCCATTTCCTCTATCCCGCCTGATCAATACCGCACCGCAGCCGGTAGATCATCCGGTACCCGAACCTGATATGAACGATCCCATTAAAAGAGGTGAGTACATCGCCAACATCAGCTGTATTGGCTGCCATACGCCGACCAAATCGGGCAAGCCTCTTGCGGGAATGCAGTTCACCGGCGGACAACTATTCACCGAAGCGGTCGCCAGCGCCAACATAACTCCGGACGCCAGCGGCATTGGCTACTACGACGAGAAACTGTTCCTCGAGGTGATGCGCACGGGAAAGGTCAAGGCTCGGCAGCTTCACGTGATGCCCTGGTGGGTATTTGCCAAGCTGAACGACGACGATCTCAAGGCGACTTACGCATACCTACGCACCCTGCCGGTGCGGGCGCCGGCAACTGAGTCTACTCCCGTTCCCGAGATGCCACTTTTGAGCCGGCATCTCATACGCGATCCGCAGCAGCTTCACAGAGCGGCGCAGCTCCAGTTTGTTACAGTAGGTACGTCCCTATGCTCGATCTAGGCTTCGTGCGCGAGAACCTGCCCCTGGTGGAAGAGAAGATTCGCCAGCGTGGAACGGATCCCAATCAGCTGCTCGGCAAGTTCCGCGAGATTGACGCTCACCGCCGCCATGCCATCACCGAAGCTGAGACGCTTCAGGCGCGCCGCAACCGCGCATCCCAGGAAATCGACCGTCTGAAAAGAGAGAAGCAGGATGCTACCGCCCTGATGGAAGAGACTAGGCATCTGCGCGAGAACTCTGAGCGGCTGGCGGAGCTGGCCGAGGAAGCCGACCAGGAACTGCGCAAGATCCTGATCAATCTGCCCAACGTGCCGCACTCCAGCGTCCCGGTGGGCAATTCATCCGAGGACAATGTCGAAATTCGCCGCTGGGGGCGGCCGCGAGAGTTCGATTTCCCGCCCAAACCCCATTGGGAGTTGGGCGAGGAATTGGGCGTGCTCGACCTGGAGCGCGCCGCTAAGCTCTCCGGCGCACGGTTTGCCGTCTATTGGGGCCTGGGAGCAAAGCTCGAGCGTGCTCTGGCGAATTTCATGCTCGACCTGCATACCCGCGAGCATGGCTACACCGAGGTGCTCCCGCCCTACATGGTCAACTCCGACTCCATGTTCGGGACCGGACAGCTGCCTAAGTTCGAGCAAGACCTGTTTCACGTGCCCCACGGGGACAAGAACCTGTATCTGATCTCCACCGCAGAGGTACCCGTGACGAATCTCCATCGCGACGAGGTCCTGGATGCGGCCCGCCTGCCAATCTCTCTCACCGCGTACACTCCGTGTTTTCGCAGTGAAGCCGGCTCCTACGGCAAGGATGTGCGCGGCATCATCCGCCAGCATCAGTTTCAGAAGGTTGAACTGGTCAAGTTCTCCCGCCCGGAGACCTCATACGAGGAGCACGAGAAGTTGACGCGCGATGCGGAGACCGTCCTGCAGAGACTCAACCTGCCCTACCGGGTAGTCGTACTTTGCACCGGCGACATGGGGTTTTCCGCGGCGAAAACTTACGATCTGGAAGTCTGGCTTCCTGGCCAACAACTGTTCCGCGAGATCTCCTCCTGCTCCAACTACGAGGCGTTTCAGGCGCGGCGGGCGAACATTCGCTTCAAGCCCGACGCCAGGGGCAAGATCGACTACGTGCACACCCTCAACGGCAGCGGCCTGGCCGTGGGCCGCACCTGGCTCGCCATCCTGGAGAACTATCAGCAGAAGGACGGAAGCGTGCTGATCCCCGAAGCGCTGCAACCTTACATGGGAACTGACCGAATTACCCGCAGGTCCTGAATGAGAGCGATGTCCGGTGAAGCTCTCTAGAATAGCTTCAGCCCGGCCTCAAAGCCTTTGCCATGCGCGCGATTCCACATCACGCGTGTCGAAATCTCGCCCCAGCTGAAGAGCACACTCAAATGCTGGCCCGCTTTCAATCCTTTGTGTTGGTGACGGACGCGCAGCCCCGTTAAGCTGAAGTCCATCAGTTCAGCGCGAATCTCAACCGGGCCGTCGTCCTTTTCAACCACCATGGTGACCTCCCCATCGGCTCCAAAGCGGGGCTCGCGGCGTCGGTCACTGGCATCTGGAGTGGAATTCTGGCGGCATTCAGCGGGGATTAACATGGTTGGCATAGTGCCGAACACTTTAATAATCACCGCCCCAGTCTGGCAAAACACCAAGGTAACATCAGGAACGATCAGCCCACGGCGAAGCCGTGCATGGCTCGACTCGCCGCCTATTCCGTTTGCACGAAGCAGGGCGAGAATCTAGACTGTCAGAGGGGCGCTGCCGTCTCCCACCAAAAATGCGACAGGTCTGGAACACGCTGCGTAAGTACGTCTGGTGGACCTATGAGCGGGGAAGTGTGCAGTACGACTTGATGGTCACGCTCATCCTGCTGTTCATCTTCGCCACCCCCCGCTGGGCCTTCAAGGACAAACCAGTAGAGCGGCGTCCGCATCAGAGCGACGTGGTGGTTTCCTACGATGGTGAACGCGGCTTCATCTACGAGATCGACGCTTCTGCAGTGCGGGGGGGCGACGATGCTGCCGTCCGCGAGGACCTGTTGCGGGTGATCGAGCCCATCGCCGGGGAGACGGAGATCTCCAGCTACCAGCCGGTGCGCGATTCCAAGGGAAGGATTACCGCTTATAGGGTGCGCGTGCAGCGCTAGGAACGGGGGAACGGACCCAGCCCGCGGCCGCCAATGCCAACAAGATGCCCGTCGCACCATCCCATGACCTCATGAAACGCTCCTTGGCCCTTTCGCTCGTGGGTACGCTCGTGCTGTTGGGCGCAGCTTGGGGACAAGACCCCGCAGACTCAAAGTCTTCGCTCGAAAAGGCTCTCACCTCCATGGACCAGGCTGCCGCCTCCTTCAAAAGCGCCCAGGCTACGTTCGTCTGGGATCAGTTTCAGAAGGTGGTTAACGAGACGGACACACAGAAGGGGACCGTCTATTTCCGCCGCCAGAACCAGGAAGTGCAGATGGCCGCTGACATCGCCGATCCCGACAAAAAGTACGTTCTGTTCAGCCAGGGCAAGGTGCGCGTGTACCAGCCCAGGATCGAGCAGGTGACCGAGTACGACGCGGGCAAGAACAGGGCTGATTTTGAGAGCTTCCTGGTACTCGGCTTTGGAGGAGGCGGCCACGACCTGACCAAGTCGTTCCAGGTGCATTATCTGGGCTCGGAGGAGGCCATGGGCGTGAACACCGCCAAACTCGAGCTCATCCCGAAATCGCAGCGGGTGCACGCCATGTTCGAGCGCATCCTGCTGTGGATTGATCCAGCGCGCGGCGTCTCCGTGCAACAGCAATTTTTTGAGCCGTCTGGCGACTATCGGCTGGCCAAGTACAGCGAAATCCGGACGAACCAGAAGCTTTCCGACGACCTATTCAAGCTCAAGACCACCGGGAAGACTCGCTACGTTCGACCCCAGGGTTGAGGGGGTTCGGAAAAGCCAGGAAATCTTTCTGAAATCGACGCTTTTTCTTGCTAGAACCGGGGTGAACCGCTCGCTATACTTAGTCCGCGGGGCTAGTCCGCCCCTCTGCGGTATCTTTATTTGAAAGTTGGGGAAATCCATGGCCAGGGTCTTGACCCTTCCGGTTCCGCCCAATCCCGGTCGCCGCAAGCGCGAGCGCAACTCCGATTCCCGCTACGTTGAGGGACAGCGCCTGCTGGTCGAGGCGATGAAGTACCTGCTGCGCTCCGATCCCGGGGGCAATCGCCCCGCCGTCGAACTGCTTTCTGAGCACGTGCGCACGCAATTCCGCATGACCGATTCGCCGCTGAGCCAGGGATCCACTCCGTAGGCTTTGTCGATCGCCTGATTGAGGATCCGCCCCTCGGCACTTGCCTCCGCTGGCAACTTACGTCCCCTGCCGCCGCCATGCCGCAATCGTAGCGGCGGAAAACACCAGCAACGCGGGATAACACTCCAAAACGTACCGCGGCTCCGGATTGGGCATCCAGGCCAGAAATGCGGTGCGGATCAGGGCAAAGCCGATCAGCAATCCGGCGAAGTGAAACTCCGTCCATTGCCGGAGCACCATCACCGCGGTCACGACGTAGAACAGGCCGATCAGCCCCAAAAGCATCGCCCAGGCGGAGTCGTGTGGGTCGTCTTGCCAGCGCCACCAGTGCCGGTCCAAGGGAAGCATCTCGGTGCGGGGCCGGAGCCATAAAGTGGTGGCGCGCAGAAGAGGCAGCCAGACGTAGTAGCGGGAATAGGAGGCGCGAATGCGCGCCTGCGCCAGTTGACGGAAGCGAGAGTCTATTTCCGGGGTGAGGTCGAGCAGGTCGTTGTAGGCGGCGAACAACTCCTGCGTGCGCTGCCTCTGCTCGGGGTTATCAATCGCCCGGTTCGGGAGATCGCTGATCTCGACCTGCTCTCCCGGCACCTTGAACCAGATGTCTTCGACCGACGAGTAGTCGACGATCCAGGTTCGGACCCATTGGTAGAAGCCGAGGGGCACAAACTCGTCAGGAGCGCTCGCGTAAACCGTGGTCAGGGGCTGGAATAGATGAAAGACCCGCCAGTTGCGCACCGTCCACGGAATGAGGGGGGCCAGCGCCACCACCGCCAGCAGCAATGCTGAGCCCAGCAGACGCCTACGAGTGTCCGTCTTTGTTGCGCGGGCGATCTGGACCAGCAGGTAGAGGCCAACGACCGCCAGGACGATACCGCCATCGGGCCGTAGCAGAATTCCGCAGGCGGCTGCGGCTCCACAAGCCGCCCACCGGCGAGGTTCCGGTCTGTCCAGCGCCCAGACCGCAAGATCCAGCGTGAGGGCCGCGAAGAAGATGGCCAAGGTCTCGCTCAGCGCCACGGCGGCGAAGTTGCCAAAGAAAGGGCAGAATGCCGTAAGGATGCAGGCGACGATCGCTGTCCGCTCCGAGACCACCCGGCGCGCCAGGTCTGCAATGACGAAACATGTGCCCAGATCAAACAGGACCTGGAGGATCAGCACTGCTGTGTAGTGCTCTTTGCCGAAAATGGCCCACACTGCGGCCAGAAACGCGGGATATCCAGGCATCCGGATCCAGGTGGGAGCGGGCGTGGGCGTAGCCGTCAGCCCGTAGATCCCGTGCTCCAGCCAGTTCTTTGCGATATCGCCATAGACGAAGCTATCGTTGGTCAGCAGGGGGAAGCGCAGCAGGAATACAACGCGCAGGGCCAGGGCTCCCATGGTGATCCAAAGCAGCGGGCGGCGGTTGCGGCAGAGGAAAGCGAGCATCCCTTGCGTGGGGTGCGATTCGGTCCAGTTGTGCATCTAACGAATGGGGTAATCCTATACGAAATGCCTGCGAAAGTTGGCTGCGATTCGTTTGACGCCCCCCACTGCCGCCTTTACGATTAAAAGAAACTAACCAGGCATGTCCAAACCTGTTTTTTACGACCCGCAGCGCAAACGCTGGAGGCGGTTGCGCCGGGTTATAGACGTTGCGGTGCTGGGGCTAACCCTGCTCATCGTTTTCTTCGTGGTAACGGTGCTGCGCGGGGCCAAGCTGCCGGAACTTCTGCTGCCCGAGCAGAAGCGGCTGTACCACGCACTGAAGGAGAAAGAGCGGCGTCACGCCAAGGCCCTTCCGGTTGCCCGGCGCAAGAGCGGCACGCCTCCCTCCCAGGTCGTCTTGAACAACGGGGATGGAATCCGCGCCGCCTACTACGTCACCTGGGATGCCGGCAGCTTCGCTTCCCTCAAGGAATACGTCCACCAGATCGATCTGCTCTATCCCGAGTGGATCCACGCCATCACTCCTGACGGCCGCATTCAGTCCATCACCCAGGAGAACAAGTTGTTCGATCTGCTGCAGAACGGCACGGTCAGGCCGGTGGACGATAAGGTGATGCCGCTGCTGAGATTCGAGAAGGCGGAAACCGAAGTCCTTCCCATGGTCAACAACTTCGATCCCACCCGCAATCTCTGGATTTCCGACATCTCGGCCATGCTGAACAGTTCGGCAGCCCGCCAGCGCTTCCGCAGCGAGATGCTGGCCTTCCTTGCCAGCGATAAATTTCGCGGCATCAATCTCGACTTCGAGAGCTTTCCCCTTTCCGCGCAGCCCGGCTACAACGCCCTGGTGGCCGAACTTTACAGCGATCTGCATGCCCGCAACCTGAAACTGCATATCAGCGTGCCGGTGCGGGACAAGGATTTCGACTACGCCTACCTGGCCGCTCACTCCGACGGCCTGGTGCTGATGAATTATGACGAGCATTACTCCGGCGGCGATCCCGGCCCGATTGCCTCGCAGGAATGGTTCACGGAAAACCTGATGGAAGCTCTCAAGGTAATTCCTCGCGAGAAGATCATCTGCGCCATCGGCAACTACGGCTATGACTGGGCCCAGCCCGCCCCCAAGGCCAAGAACAAGATTCCGGAAGCGACCTCCATCTCCGCGCAGGAGGCCTGGCTGAGCGCTCACGATTCGGAATCGACCATTGATTTCCACCCCGAGCTCTTGAATCCCCACTACGCCTACAGCGATGACAAAAATCTTCGCCACGATGTGTGGTTCCTGGACGGCGTGACCGCCTTCAACCAGATGCGGGCGGCCCTTTCCATGGGCATCCAGACCTTTGCCCTGTGGCGCCTGGGCTCGGAAGACCGCTCCCTGTGGGCCATCTGGGACCTCCCCTATGCGCCCAAGGCGGAGGAAAAGCTGACCACGCTACTTCCCGGCCAGGATGTCGACATGGAGGGCAATGGGGAGATCCTGCACATTGCCACGCGCCCTGCCAACGGCCGTCGCAGCATCACCATGGATCCCAAGACCGGATTGATCTCCGATCAGAAGATCGAGACTTACGCCACGCCTTACACCATCGACCAGTACGGCGGCGCGCCGCACAAGATCGCCATCACCTTTGACGACGGTCCGGATCCGGCCTACACCCCGAAGATCCTCGACATCCTGAAGCAGAAGAACGTTCGCGCCACCTTCTTCATGATCGGCATGCAAGCGGAGCAATTTCCTGGAATCGTGGATCGCACCTACCGCGAGGGGCACGAACTCGGCAACCACACCTGGACGCATCCCGACATCAGCAACATTTCCAAGCGTTATATCCAGCTGGAGCTGAACCTCACCGAGCTGTTTTTCGCCAGCCGCCTGGGAGTCAAGCCCATCCTGTTCCGTCCTCCATATTCCATCGACCAGGAGCCGGATACGGCGGACCAGGTGCGGCCCCTGGAGATCGTGCAGAGCATGGGCTACATCACGGTGGGTGACAAGATCGATCCTAACGATTGGAAAGACATTCCTTACCGCTCGGCGAGTGAGATCGTGCGCGATGTCTTACAACACCTCCCCCCCTGTCAACCCACCGATCTGCGCTGCGGCAACATCCTGCTTCTGCACGACGGGGGCGGGGATCGCACCGAAACCATCAAGGCCTTGCCGGGGATCATCGATGGCCTGCGGGCGCACGGCTACGATCCCGTGCCCGTCTCCGAACTGCTGGGCAAGACGCGCGGCCAGATCATGCCGCCGATTGGCGCCAACGAGCGCTGGTCGGCGCGTGGGGCGCGGCTTGGCTTTATGCTCTTCGGGCTGTTCATGACCTCGGTGGTCGTGGTGTTCTACATCGGAGACATCCTGATGAGCGCGCGCCTGCTGTTCGTGGGCGTGTTGGCCATCTACGACCGTTTTCGCACCAGCCGCCGCGATGCGCGCCTGGCCAAAATCGACTTCCAGCCCGCAGTGGCGGTGCTCATCCCCGCTTTCAACGAGGAGAAGGTCATCGAGCGTACGCTGCGGGCGGCGCTTATGTCCCATTACCCTCACCTCCGCGCCATCGTGGTAGACGACGGCTCCAGGGACAACACCCTGCAGGTGGTGCGCGCTGCCTTTCAGTCGGAAATTGCCGCAGGCAAGGTTCTGCTGCTTTCCAAGCCCAATTCCGGCAAGGCTGACGCCCTCAACTACGGCCTGGAATTTGTGACGGAAGAGATCTTTGTGGGCATCGACGCCGATACGGTGATCGCCCGCGATGCCGTTCAGCGCCTGGTCACCCATTTCCTCGACGCGCGCGTGGGTGCGGTCGCCGGCAATGCCAAGGTCGGCAACCGGGTGAACCTGTGGACACGCTGGCAGGCCCTGGAATACATCACCAGCCAGAACTTCGAGCGCCGCGCCCTGAACACCCTGGGAGCCGTGAGCGTGGTTCCGGGAGCCATCGGCGCCTGGCGCACCTCAGCCGTCAAGGAAGCCGGCGGCTATCCCCGCGATACGGTTGCCGAGGACGGCGATCTCACCATGGCGCTGCTGGAAAGTGGCTATCGCGTCCTCTATGAGGATCGCGCCATCGCCTGGACCGAAGCTCCCAGCAGCGCCCGTAGCCTGATGCGGCAGCGCTTCCGCTGGTCCTTCGGCATCCTGCAGGCGGTCTGGAAACATCGTGCCGCGTTTGGCCGCAAGGGCGTGCTGGGTTGGGTGGCGCTGCCCAATATCGTCATCTTCCAGATCCTGTTGCCGGTGGTCTCGCCCTTTATCGACCTGATGTTCGTTTCCGGACTCATCGCCTACGGCTTGAACAAGTATTTCCATCCCGAGACCGCGAATCCGGCGAACCTGGAGAAGCTGGTGGCCTTCTTCGTCACCTTCCTAGTGGTGGACTTCATCGCTTCGGTGATCGCCTTTGCCCTGGAGCGCCGCGAGCCCAACGCCAAGGAAGACGTGTGGTTGCTGGCGCACGTCTGGCTGCAGCGTTTCGCTTATCGCCAGCTATTTTCCGTAGTTTTGGTGAAGACCCTGATGCGCGCGGCGGAAGGCCGCGCCTTCGCCTGGGACAAGCTCGAGAGAACCGCCGCGCTGCCTTATGCCAAGGTTGGAATCTGACCCCCCTTTTTCGCCCGAAATTACTCTGATGGTCCCGATCTCGGGCACCCATGAAAGCGGCTCCTGATGCCCTTCCGCGGGTCGATTTGTGGCCTGCACCGCCAGCTAAGCTTTTCATCCCCTGTTGTCGGCGGATAATCACGAAAAACAGGAATTAGCTCCCATTTCCAATAGTCCGGTAATCCATCCCTTCCAAAAACTGGATGTTGGCGCCTCGTCCCTTTAGATAAGTGTTTTATCCCCAAAGACTTACGCTTAGTCCCGATTGGTGACTAAAGTGCACTTTTTGGGGCCGAATTCCAGGGACAAATAGCAGAGGGGCGACCGTTTCCCCTTCTTGCGCCAGTTACAGCGTTTATCGGCATTCACTTTCAGTCTGTCACCGACAGGAGAGTCACATGAGACGTTTGCTCCTTGCCCTTAGCGTAGGGCTGCTCTTCGCGCTAACCGTCAACTTTGCCTTTGGTCAGGCCGGCGAAACCGGCTCGATCAGTGGCACCGTTACCGACCCGTCCGGCGCCGTGGTCACCGGGGCGAAGGTGGAAGCCAGGAACGCCAACACCGGCGCCCTCCGCTCCACAGTCACCAATGCGAGTGGCCTGTACACCTTTACCAACCTGCTTCCTGGGCCGTATGAAGTAACGGTCGAAGCCTCCGGCTTTGCCAAGGAGCGGGCGACAATTCAGGTCAGTGTTGGCTCCCGCAACGAGCAGGATATGAAGTTGCAGCTGGCCAAGGCTGGAACCGAGGTGGAAGTCAGCGCTGCGGCGGAAGCGGTGCAGGTGAACACCAGTAGCCAGACTCTCTCCGACACAGTTACCGCGCGTCAGATCTCCGATTTGCCTACCTTGACCCGCAACCCCTACGACCTGGTGGGAACGTCCGGCAACGTGACCAATACCGATCCTTCGGGGCGCGGCACCGGCTACTCCATCAACGGGCAGCGCGCTGCCAGCACCGATATTCTGCTGGACGGCGCCGAGAACGTGGACTTGTTCACCGCTGCCGTGGGGCAGAACGTGCCCCTGGACTCGGTGCAGGAATTCAACGTCGCCACCAACAACTTCACGGCTGA
>DATHDM010000147.1:0-3855 GCA_035319065.1 Terriglobales bacterium | reverse complement strand
AGCCGTCACAAAAAACCCGGCCCGGAAAGCTCTTCGCTCGCAGCCCGCAGATCCAAAGGGAGTTCTTGGAGGTTACCGCGGTAACGAGTGACGTGTTGCCGGCGTGCTGCTGTGAACCCTTCTTCAATTCTTCAATCCTTGGCGGCGACAATGACCACACCGTTGCTGAGAGACCAGGGCATGCGCGCCGCGCAATATCCCAGGCTGGTCAAGACGGCCAGGGGACGCAGGGCCGGGGGAACCCGGAAGGGGTCGAGAAAGTCCGATGGTAGAAGCGCGAGCGGACTAATGTGATTGCCTGCGAGCACTTCCAGAATGCTGGCGACACGCGCCGTCCTGACCACGAAGGGACTGCCGTTCAGAGCCGACCAGAACTCGTCCCCGCCCCAGGTGGGACGCCGTTCCGAACGGGGATGAAGGAACTTGCGGGCCACCATGATGGCTCGGTGCTGCAGCGAGCGATCGTTATTTTCCATGATGATCAGGCCACCCCGGGATTTCAGAACGCGGCAGAGTTCGTTCAAGGATTTCTGCCAGTCGGGGATGTGCATGAGCACGCCCCGGCAGTGAACCTGGTCGAAGCAGGCGTCGGCAAACGGAAGCCGCTCCAGCGGGGCGGAAACGAAGTTTGCCGAGCCGACCTTCCGGCCGGCCGCGCGAATGCGGGCGCGGTGAAGGATGGTGGGTGAGAGATCGACTCCGATGCAGCGGTAGCCACGTTGAATGAAGCGCAGGGTGTGGTCGCCGACGCCGCAGCCGGCATCGAGAAATAAGGAATCCGGCGACGGCTTGAGAATGTCCAGCACGCGGTCCATGAGCGCATTGTTGAAGCGATCCAGGAGGGGATTGTCGCGATACACGGCCTCCCAGGCATCGTGCACAGCGGCCTGACGGTAAGTACTGGCTAAGGGCTCAGGCGGCGTGGCCTCGGAGGCAGCGGGCGCGGGGCTGGGGATAGCAACCGGAGTAGGACTGAGGTTTTCGGACACGGCAATTTCCTGACTTATTCGCGGAACCAGGACATGGCTCGAGAATTGCCGCCATACTACTACGATTCCTCCAGCCTGCCAGTTACTTAGGTGACCTCTGCTGCTACCAGGTTGGCAAACGCGTCTGAGATCGATGTCAACAGCCTTCAAGAACTGCGGATCTGTCGGCTGCCTAGTTGAGAAAATCCGCTTTCTCTGCCGGTATGCAAAAGGCATTGATCTCATCGCTACCCCGCGGAAGCTGCACGGGGACCAGTTCCACTCTTCGGGGCTGAAATATCTGGTAATCACTCTCGTGCAATAGCCGGACCACGCTTGCGAGAGACGATCCGGCGCGCCTGAGCCAGGCCGGGCTGAATTCCATCTGGAACATTGGCCTCAGCTTCTTCAAAACCTCTTGCGCACCCAGCAAGAAGTGCTCTTCGTAGCCTTCGATGTCGACCTTAACAAAATCGATTTGCTCGATTCCATGGGATCGGCAAAAGAAATCCAGGGTCACCATGGGGATGCCTTCGCCAGAAGCAATGTACTGACCCCCGGAGTTACCTGGGCGCTGCTGCATCGCGACCTCACCATTGCGGCTGCCTAGTGCAATTTGAAAATGGTGAATGTTAGTCAGGTGATTAAGAGCTGCGTTTTCCGCCAGCAGGGCGTAGGTGGGGGGATTGGGCTCAAAGGCGTATACCGCTTTGCATCGCTTGGCTAAGGTAATGGCGTAATACCCGAAGTTGGCCCCTACATCAAAGAACACTGGATCCCTGGGGAGGAGGCGGCGAATGTGAAGCAATTCCCACCTATCCTTTTCGCCATACCAAAACAGATCCTGCTGTGGGAAATCACTGGGGTCGAGATGCCAGAGCAGTTCTCCCCGCTTCTGAATGCCCGGCTCTGGTTGCAGCTTTAGCACTCTAACCAAGGTTTGAACAGTCCACCACTTTCCTTTGTGGGAAGGACCACCCAAACCGTAGGCAAGGAGAAGCCTGGCCCCCAAACCAGTCCGCCACTCTGCTGCGCCAGCGCCTTTCATGGCCGAAACCTTATCACATGAAGCGGGGTGCGCTGTGGAGCGGCGATCCGCTGGGCGATCCGGCAATCAGGGGATTTCGACTTGTGTTCCGCCGTTCAAGTCTTGGAGGATCTGGAGCAGGAGCCCCCCATTGTTCAGCACGGCCACGTAGTCAGTGTTCAAAGTTAGAGTTGAGCCGTTGACGTGAATGGTGGTGGGCACAGGCGCTGTCCAGGATGAGATCTGGAAGGCGGGGCTGTGAAGGGCCCCGGGGGTGGTAAAGGTAAGGTTGTTGTTGGAGGCGGCCATCGCCCAATAGCCTTGGACGGGGTCAAAGTTTCCGCCGGTTCCGCTGGTAAAGGTGAGCAGCGGCGGAGTCTTATATTCATCGCGATAGGTATCGGCAACCGCTTCGGAGGTAATGCCATTGTCCCCCAGGAACCCGGCGGAGGTCCAGGCTAGCGGCGAATTGGCGTTGAAGGTGGCATCGCCGAGGTGACAGTACACGCGCAAGCCGCCGGTGAAGTAAGGGGCCAGCGAATTCAGATTCATGAAGCCGCATTGCTGCTCTTGCGCGATCTGCAGGAAGCTGGTTCGTACAACCGCGCCTGACGGTGACTGCGATGCGCAGCCGCCGGCAGATGCGCCGTCGCAGTGCTGGATGTTGCCGGGCAGGGGGCCCTGCGGAGCACCCACGGGAGAGACGCAGGTGTTGGGAAGCAGATACTCTCCGACATTGCTGGAGTTGGCTGCTGCCGGCGCAAACAGGATCCAATCCTTGTTGCGATAGTCTCCCGGAGCCTGGTAGATCACGTTCCAAGGCGACGCTGTGAAGGTGACCAGACCGGTGCAGGGATTGGAATTGGCGTTGAATTCGCCAGAAATCTTCCACCAACTGATCTTGTTATAGAAGTTGATGCTGGTGTTGGTTCCCGCGGTAGTGAGCGGGCCGAGGCCATCGCTGCCGTCGTAGTTAATGGTGGTCCTGGTGTAAACCTTGGAGGCCCCCACCGCCTGAGTCGCGCCGTTATAGCTCGCCGCACCCCGGCCGTGGCGGTAAAAGACCATGGTCTTGGTCATGGTAGTGCAGCAGTCAGCGGGCTCTTGTAGCTCCCCATAGGCTCGAATTTTTGCGGGCCCGAGGGTCAGCACCACACGGACGTTGTTGGCCTCGGTGATGGTGATGGGCATCGGCCCTTCCTTGACTTCGTTGTAGCGCAACGAGCCATCCTTGTTTTTGAACCCCCACTGGTGCTCAAACATGCCGTCCTCGGCGGCGCCGAAATCCCACTGTGCATTGGGATCATTCTTCAGGTCCCAAAAGCCCATCACTCCCTGACAGCCGTTCGTGGTCCCTGTGGTACAGACAGAAGGTCCCAGGCCATCACCGACCTTGAACTTGGCATAGCCGGGGAAGGAGAAGGTGTAGTAGTCCGCGAAGGCATCCTGCGTGACAGCGACGCCGCTTGCCGGAAGCACTGCGCCACTGCCAGCCGGGGGATCGGGTGCAATAACCAGGCTCAAAGCCTGCGACGCCGATTTGCCGGCTTGGTCATGCAGGGTAACGGTGAACGCGAAGGTCCCCTCATTAGAGGGTGTTCCCGACAGTTGCCCGCTCCCCGCCAGGCTGATCCCCGGTGGCAACTGGCCGGCGGTCACACTCCAGGCATAAGGCGATGTGCCGCCCGAGGCCGCGAGCGTTGCCAGGTAGCCGGCGCTCACCTCGCCCGCTGGCAGCGAGGTGGTGATGATCGAGATGGCGGAAGGTGGAGGGGCGGAGGCGATGGTGAGGCTGAGATTGGCGCTCGCCTTCTGCTGCGGCGATGCCGAGTCCACCACCTGCACCACGAAACTGAACTG